>JAAYUA010000094.1 GCA_012517935.1 Acetobacter sp.
CATGGTCCGTGCTGCATTCACCTGCGACGTTATGAAGATGGCGATAAAGTGCGACGAACAGCGTCATGCCAGCCATTCAGCATCGTCTCGCGCAGTTCAGGCTTGATGTCGGGTTCAAACACGCGGTCTTCTGTCCATGTGGCTGCGATTGAATCAAGATCCGACCAGATCCCGGTTGCAAGGCCAGCAAGGAATGCTGCGCCGAGCGCTGTGGTCTCCAGATTGGCTGGTCTTTGAACGGGAACCTGCAACATATTAGCCAGAAACTGGCAGAACCAGTCGTTGGCTGACATGCCTCCATCAATGCGAAGAGCGCTGGCTTTGCTGGCGCCGTCTTCGATCATGGCATGGAGCAGGTCATAAGTCTGAAATGCCACGGATTCCAGTGCAGCAAGGGCGATATGAGCCTGTGTGGAACCAAGCGTCAGGCCGCAGATCAGGCCGCGTGCATCAGGATCCCAGTGTGGTGCGCCGAGACCGACAAATCCTGGGACCATATAGACGCCATGACTGTCTTCCACGCGCGTTGCCATATCATCTGTCTGGGAAGCATGAGTGATCAGATGCAAACCATCCCGGAGCCATTTGATTGCGGCTCCTGCTACGAAAATCGATCCTTCCAGAGCGTAAGTTGTTTTTCCATGAATGCGATAACCAATGGTCGTCAGAAGGCGATTATTGGACTGAACAGGCGTTTCTCCTGTGTTGGCCAACATGAAGCATCCTGTGCCGTAAGTGGATTTTGCCATATCAGGCTGGAAACAGGCTTGCCCGATCAGGGCGGCATGCTGATCTCCCGCCATGCCCCCGATCATCACGGCCTCTCCGAAAACTGAAGGATCTGTCATGCCGAAAAGGTGGCTGTTATCGCAAACTTCAGGGAGTTTGAGCGATTCCGGGATATTGAAAAGTGACAGAAGTGTAGGGTCCCATTGCTGGGTATGGATATTGAAAATAGCGGTCCGTGAAGCATTGGTGATGTCGGTGGCATGCACCCGTCCACCTGTCAGGCGCCAGAGCAGAAAACTGTCGATTGTGCCACACGCCAGCAAACCAGCTTCGGCACGTGATCGTGCACCTTCCACATTGTCCAGAATCCATGCAATCTTGCTGGCGGAAAAATAGGGATCAAGCAGAAGTCCTGTGCAGGAACGGAACTCCGGCTCGTGTCCCTCAGCTTTCAGGCGAGTGCAAAACGCTGTGGTGCGACGATCTTGCCAAACGATGGCACGATGAATGGGTTGTCCGGTTTTGCGATCCCATACGACAATAGTTTCGCGCTGATTGGTAATGCCAATGCCCGCAATGCGATTGACGCCTCCAACGGTCGAGATGGCTTCGCGTGCTGTGTCGACAACGTCGTTCCAGATATCCTCTACATCATGTTCCACCCAGCCAGGTTGAGGATAATGCTGCGGGAATTCACGTCGTGCTATTGCCAGAGCCTGTATGTGACGATCAAAAACGATCGAACGTGTGGAGGTGGTGCCCTGATCAATGGCCAGGATGAGATTTTTATTCATTTTTATCGGCCTCCTGACCGGAAAGAAGATATTTATGAACGATCAGTCTTGGTCTGTCGTGCTGAGGTGAAATGCAGGCATGAATGGACGCAGCGAATAGTGATAGAGTCCACCTCCGACAATGCCGCCGATAATTGGAGCAATGATGGGAATCCACCAGTAATTGCCCGGTCCGGGAAGGGCTGATGGACCCCATCCGGCGAAAAAGCAGAAAAGGCGCGGTCCAAAATCTCTGGCCGGGTTGATTGCCCATGCTTCCAGATATCCGGCAGAGGCACCGATGCAGGCAACCAGAAGCCCAATAATCAATGCTCCGGAATTCGCCTGTGGTGCCATAGTGTTATAACGACAGGTGATAGCAAAAATACCGAAGACGAGAATGGCGGTCAGGATGACTTCATCCAGAAATGCATGCCCCGTTGTTATAAATTCTCCAGGATGTGTGAAGAATACGCCAGCGGCACCGCCATCCTCAATGCGCGACAGATTATGGGTGGTGTTATAATGATCAATGACCGGCTGAAAAAGTGCATAGACGATGGAGGCGCCCGCAAATCCTCCAGCAATCTGAGACAGAATGTAAGGGAAAACCTTTTTCCATGAGAACCCACGGAAAAGCGCCAATGCGATGGTAACGGCCGGATTTGCGTGGGTGCCACTGATGGCGCCTGTGCAATAAATTGCGATTGTGACGCTTAATCCCCAGACGATACAGACACCCCAATAGGCAGTTTTATAGGGGCTGGGATCATAAAGTGTGTACATGGCAGCAACGCTGTCACCAAACAGGATGATGATGGCGACAGCGAAGAATTCCGCAAGAAGTTCTCCTGTAAAGCGCTTTTTTTGTGACATGATGTCCATTTATCCACCAGCCGCCTGATTGATATAGGCATCCAGCGCTGCCGTTTGTTCTGGAGAAACAAAGAGTCCAAGCTTGGAGCGGCGCCACAGAATATCTTCGGTCGTGCGTGCCCATTCCTTCTGTATCATATAGTCGATTTCACATTGATAGAGATCTGCTCCGAAATATTTTCCCATTCCGGATGCATCTTCCGTCACAAATGTGAACGCACGGGTCCCGTAATTCCGGATCAGGCGATAGGCCGTGTCTGCCTTGAGGTGAGGGGCGCGTTTTTGCAACTGGCTGACCAGATTATCGAAATCCTTGCGAGAAAAATCACCCCCGGGAAGTGCCGCAGTTGCGGTCCATCCTGGTTTGTGATTCAGAACAGGAAGATATGGAGAAAGTTTTTCCAATGCATGTTCTGCAAGTTTTCTGAATGTCGTTATCTTCCCGCCGAAAACCGAAAGAATGGGAGCCCCGGCGGAATCAACATCCAGAACATAATCCCTGGTGACTGCTGAAGCATTTCCGGATTGATCGTCATAGAGGGGGCGAACGCCGGAATAGCTCCAGATAACGTCTGATGGTGAGATTTCCTTTGTGAAATATCTGTTTGCGCTCTCACAAAGATATTTTGTCTCTTCTGGTGAAATGGAAACGGATCCCGGTTCTTCCGTGTGTGAAACATCAGTTGTTCCAATCAGGGTGAACTTGTTTTCATATGGGATCGCGAAAATAATGCGCTTGTCGGGGTTTTGGAAAATATAGGCATGTTCGCCATCAAAAATACGAGGAACAATGATGTGGCTGCCCTTGATCAGACGCACATTGTTTCTGCTCGATATCTGCACACGATCTTTCAGTAGGTCTGAGACCCATGGGCCGGCTGCATTGATAATGGCGCGTGCCTTGATCTGTGTCGTCTGCCCGCTTGTGCGGTCTTCAATCACAGCAGTCCAGAGTTCGCTATTTCTACGTGCCGAAACCAGACGTGTTCTTGTTCGAATGTCCGCACCGCGGGATGCCGCGTCAATAGCATTCAGCACCACCAGTCGGCTATCCTGCACCCAGCCATCTGAATAGGCAAAGGCCAGTTTATATTGAGACTGTAGTGACGCGCCTCTCCGGTCCTTACGCAGATTGAGCATTTTTGTACGTGGTAGCGTCATTTTCGGACACAGATGATCATACAGGAAAAGCCCTGCACGCAGCATCCATGCCGGGCGGACAAGTTTGGAGTGTGGGAGGACGAAACGCAGCGGCCAGATAATATGTGGTGCGATGTTCAGAAGGCGCTCACGCTCGATAAGTGCCTCGCGCACCAGCCGGAACTCGTAATATTCGAGGTAGCGCAGCCCTCCGTGGATCAGTTTCGTGCTGGCGGAGGAGGTATGGTTTGCGAGATCATCCTGTTCGACCAGCAAGACACGGGCACCACGTCCCACCGCGTCACGGGCGATTCCGCATCCGTTGATGCCACCACCAATGACCAGAAGGTCATAGGGAGCCTCGGTCGATGGAATCATGTCGGCGTTATCTGCCATGAGGAGGCTCCTTAACATTTCATCTCTATATTCGCTTTCGAACATATACGCTGAAATATCCGGAAAATAGAGCAAAAACGAACATGAATGTAGGGTTGTGTCCGTAATGGAAGAAAAAAGAACATGAATATCTATGGGATAGGGGGAATATTTTTAGCCGGTCGCAATATGCAATGTGACATTTGCAGCAACCATCAGATCCCGCATTGCAGGCGAAGGCTGCCGGTCTGTGACAAAATCATCGATATCCGAAAGATGCCCGACACGACCAATCGGCTGGCGTCCAAATTTTGTGTGGTCGGCCAGAAGAATGACGCGTCGTGAATTGCGAATAATGGCGCGGGCACATGTGACTTCATCGAGATCGAAGTCGAGAAGTGTGCCATCTGCGTCAATGCCACTGATTCCAATGACTCCTATATCTGCCCGGAATGTGTCGATTGAATCCAGGGTGCTCGTGCCGACAATGCCTCCATCCTGCGGACGGACGGAGCCTCCGGTTATGATGGTTTTTACATCGTCTCGTCTGGAAAGGGTCATCGCGACATGAAGATTGTTGGTGATGACCCTGAGGTCACGATGATCTTTCAAGGCTCTGGCAAAGGATTCTGTTGTTGTTCCAATGTTGATGAATAGTGTGGAACGATCAGGCACAAGAGTGGCTGCACAGCGACCGATGGCTTCCTTGGCTGACAGGTTCAGGACCTGTCGCTCGGTGTAAGCAATATTTTCAAAGGAAGTCACAGCACTGGCGCCACCATGATGCCGCGCCAGATGCCCCTGATCGGCAAGGAATGTGACATCTCGACGGATGGTTTGCACGGCAACGCCAAGCAGCTGGGCCAATGTTTCATTGGCTATATAGCCGCGTTCCTGAACGAGGCTGAGGATCTGTCGGTGACGTGGGGATGCAGGCTGGAGCATGTCCGCTGTGATGCACTTCCCGGATTTATTGGTCAAATGATGCTTTTGCAGAAAAAGACTATCCTATTGAAATAATGATAGTTTTTTGGAAGGAATCTATAATCTTATCGCGTTGGGTGGATCGTTGTGCTTCACAATCTTATCTGCGGAAGGAAGATCTGCGGGTGATATGTCTCTGTCGATCATAACTCACTGGCGGGGCTGTACATACGTATGATCGGTATCATACGAGCCTCCATGAGGGGCGGTCGTTTCTGTTTTGGACAGCGGGAAAGAACAGTCTGGAAACACACGATGCGGACTTTGCTGCATCGTGTGAAAGGCATGTTATGCAATAAAACTGCTGATTATCGCATTAACCGCGGCAGCCTGTTCCAATTGCGGCATATGCCCTGCATCAGGGTAGCGGGTGACAGCGATGGTGGAGGGAAGTCCGTCAGCGTCTTTCGCAGATAGAATTTCGTCCTGTTCTCCCCACAGAATCTGCGAAGGTTTATCAAATTTTTCCAGAGTAGACCTGAGCGAAACAGCCTGTTTGCCCTCAGGGAAGGAAGCAGATGCTATGGTCTTGAGGCCATTGATCACGCCATCAAGTCGTTTGTAGCGGATGATGCCTTCCACCATCTGCCGGGAAATCAGATTTTTATCATGGACCAGATACTGCAACACAGGTTCAAGTGTTTTGCGCCTGTCGGCTTCAATGAAACCGTTGATGAAATTCATGTTGATGTCCTGACCCAAACCTGCTGGCGCGATCAGTGTCAGGGTTTTCACCAGTTCGGGTGAAGATTTCGCAAGTTCGAGTGCGATCGCACCACCGAGAGAATGTCCGATGACATGAACGTTGGGAAGATCAAGAATTTTGATAAGAGATTCAACAGTTTTTGCAAATCCTTCGGGTGATCCGTCACCAACCTGCTTTGTGGATTCTCCATGCCCTGGCAGATCAAAAGCAATGACATGATGTGAGGATGAGAGGGCCGATTGTGTCAGCATCCAGTTACTGACATCTCCCCCAAAACCGTGGATCAGCAGAACTGCTGTGCCTTCATTGCCGTTCCCGCTTTCCTGTATGGAAATTCTGAGATCATCGACCTCCACTATTCTGCGTGGCGTTTCTTCACTTGCTTTATCTTTTGTTTCACCTGATGAGAAATTATCGTTGAAATTCTTGATAAAACTGTCGATTTCGACATCAGAAACGTCAGCATCTGCCAGAATGCCGATAAGCGTTCCAACAGGGATCGTTTCGCCTTCGGGAATCACTTGCCGGCGCAGGATTCCTGCGGCAGGGCTTTCATAGCCATTTGTAATCTTGCTTGTTTCTATATCAGCCAATTCATCTCCGGCGCTGACTTCCGTGCCGACAGGAAGGCTCCAGCTGGCGAGCTTTCCTTCGGTCATGGCCAGACCGAATTTTGGCATGGTGATCGGTGTGATGTTGCTGCTCATGAATCAGGCCTCTTCTTTAACGTGATATGCGGCAACGGAACGGACAGCTGCTTCGATTTTTTCCACGCTGGGCATGTATAGATTTTCAAGAACTGTTGAGAACGGAACGGGTGTGTGCGGAGGGACCACCCGTCGGATCGGCGCTTTCAGTGCATCGAATGCTTCTTCAGCGACCAGAGCGGCGACATCGGTGGCCAGATTGCAGCGGGGGCTGGACTCGTCGACAATCACAAGCCGCCCCGTATCTGCCACGCAATCAAGGATCGTGCCTGTATCCAGCGGGGACGTTGTCCGAGGGTCAATTACAGTGCAGGAAATCCCGTCTTTTTCCAGACGATCCGCAGCCTGATTGGCGAAATTCACCATACGACCAAACGCGACGATTGTGACGTCATCTCCTTCGCGCGTCAGGTTGGCTTCTCCGAAGGGAATGGTATAGGGCTCGTCAGGTACATCTTCCTCGTCATCATACATGACCTTGTTTTCAAGAAAGATTACAGGATCATCATCGCGGATTGCTTCGATGAGCAGTCCTTTTGCTTCATAGGGTGAGGACGGAACGACAACCTTCAGGCCGGGGATATGTGTGAAGAGCGGATAGAGCGCCTGACTGTGCTGTGCGGCGGCGTTAAAACCTGCGCCATACATGGCCCGGATGACGAGAGGGGTCCGTGCTTTGCCGCCGAACATGTAGCGGAATTTGGCGGCCTGATTCATGATCTGATCAAGACAGCAGCCGACAAAATCGACAAACATCAGTTCTGCTACGGGACGGAGGCCGGTTGCGGCTGCACCGGCTGCCGCACCGATATAGGAGGCCTCGCTGATGGGAGTGTCCAGAACACGGTCTTCCCCGAACTCCGTCTGCAACCCTTTGGTGACACCCAGAACGCCACCCCAAGCGTCTTTCACGCCAGTGCCCCCGCGTCCACCCGCGACGTCTTCACCCATAAGGATCACACGGGGGTCACGGCGCATTTCCTGCCGCAGCGCTTCATTGATAGCCTGACGAAAGCTTTTCTTGCTCATTTTATTGTCCCTTTTTGCAAGATTGATCAGTAGGAAACGTAAACATCCCTCATCAGATCGGCATCTTCCGGAAGAGGTGCTGCTTTGGCGGCGATGACTGCCGCGTCGATCTCGCTTTTGACGTCTGCATCGATTTCATCGAGTACCGAGGTTTCGAGCAGGCTGACTTCCGAGACATATTTTCTGAAATTAACAAGACAGTCATGTTCGGCGCGTTGCTTCGCAACTTCTCCATCAGCCCTGTAGCTCATGGCATCGCCTTCGAAATGGCCGTACCAGCGGGAAAGATGCACATGCAGCATCGCTGGTCCTTTGCCTGAACGGGCATGAGCGATGGCTTCTCCTGCGGTTTTATAAACTGCAAAAAAATCGGTGCCGTCACATTCAAAATACGGCATGCCGAAACCCGCGGCTCGATCCTTCTGCGTTCCAGCGCAGGCGTAGGATGCTCCTGTCGCCTCTCCATATCCGTTATCTTCCACGACAAAAACTGCCGGAAGCTGCCATACGGTGGCGAGATTGAGGCTTTCCAGAGTGCTGCCTTCATTGGAAGCGCCATCACCGTAAAAAGCGATGGCAACGTTATTATCTTTCAGAAGTTTATGTGACAGCGCAGCGCCACAGATCAAAGGGGGGCCACCTCCCACGATCCCATTGGCGCCCAGCATCCCGAGAGACAGATCGGCAATATGCATCGAGCCGCCCTTGCCGTGGCACACACCTGTCTGACGACCATAAATTTCGGCCATCATGCCTTCCACAGCCACGCCTTTTGCAATGCAATGTCCGTGTCCCCGATGGGTGCTGGCAATGGTGTCAGTATCGGTAAGGTGGGCGCAGACACCCACGCCGGATGCTTCTTCTCCGCAATAGAGATGAACAAAGCCCGGAATTTCTCCCGTAGCGAATTCGACATGCAGCCGTTCCTCGAAATCACGGATCGTACGCATGGATCGGTAGGAACGTGTAAGGATATCTCTTGAAATCTGCATGGCATTCCTCGTTTTATTTCTTCTTGCAGCGGCCGGCCTGTTTCCATTGCCGTCTGGGAAAGCAGCAAAGAGCTCTGCAGATCATCCGTTAAGGGAGCTTCGAAACAGGTCACACGTAAGTGACGAGGTCAGAAAAAGACTGTCGCGATATTGCTACAGGTTTCGGGCTGCATGCATCATTGACTGAAGGAGTGAAGGTCATGAGCGAAACCCTGAGTATGTCTCCCGATCGTCTGGCGATGATCCCGGCTGGTCTTCGTGCCTCATGGACGCGCTCCGGGTCAGTCTATGCCATTCCGCCCATGAGTGAGGGATGTGTGGAACTGCTCTGTGGTGCAGAACTCCGGCAGGCCTGTGCCCGTATGGGGCCATTGATGAAAACGACCGGACCGGAACTCGACCGGCTGCATGGAATTGTCTCGACGCTGGATTATACGGTCCTGCTTTCGGACCCGAATGGCATTGTCCTTGCCCGCAGGGGAGATCCTCCACATGAAAAGGGACATAGGCGATGGCATCTGTGGCCGGGTGCGTGCTGGTCGGAAAAACAGGTGGGCACCAACGGCATTGGCACCAGTCTTGCAGAAGGGCGTCCAATCACGGTGCATATGAACCAGCACTGGCTGCTCAACCTTCGTTATCTTGCCTGTTCTGCTGTGCCTTTTTATGGGCCTGACGGCCGTGTCGCTGGTGCACTGGATGCCAGTTCCACGCATCCGGACCCGGAAGGTCGCATTGCTATCATGATGGAAGCTGTGCTGGTGGATGCCGCCCGACGTATAGAGCGTCGAAGTTTTCTGGATGCTTACAAATCTCACACGATCGTTCTTCTGGGAGGAAGTAACGATATTTCGCTGCCCATGGTCGCTCTTGATGAAGCACGGGTAGTTGTGGGGGCGACTTTTGCAGCCCGTCAGATGCTGAAACTTGATGATTCTGACAGGAATGTCTGTTTTGATCTCGGCACGCGAGGGCGTGGGGTGCCGGATTTTCAGGAAGCTGAGCGGGCGGTGATTGAAGGTGCGCTGGCCATGTCTGGTGGCAAAGTGGCTCCCGCTGCCCGGTTGTTGGGCGTCAGCCGGTCAACCTTGCATCGCAAGATCAGGGCGATGGAAGCAAGCATCGTTGAGGGTGGCGTCTCTCGACGGCATTGATGTGCCAAACTGCACGTGTTGAAGAGGCTCTGGTCCGAAGATTATGCCCGGCAGATCCTTTGGACTGCCGGACACAGATTGACCTTCGGCTCAGAAAACCTGATGCACCCATTTATGTGTGTCGTTCGCACGGCCACGCTGAATGTCGAGCAGGGTGTTTTTCAGCATTGTTGTAACCTGACCGGCGCTTCCCGAACCGATTGTCGCTTCTCCTCTGGCCGTCTTGACCTTGCCGATTGGAGACACGGCGGCAGCGGTTCCGCAGGCGAAGCATTCGACCAGATTGCCGCTTTCCGCATCAGCCAGCCATTCATCCAGTGAGTAAAGGGTCTCACGAACGGTCAGGCCGCGTTCACGGGCAAGTGTCAGCAATGAATCGCGTGTTATTCCGGGCAGGATCGTGCCGCCAAGGGGAGGGGTGGCGATGGAACCATCCTTGAACACAAAGAAGATGTTCATGCCGCCCATTTCTTCGACGAAACGGTGTTCTGCTGCATCAAGAAAGACGACCTGATCGCAGTTATGCTGCTTTGCTTCGGCCTGGGCGATCAGACTTGCAGCATAGTTACCGCCACATTTTGCTGCGCCAGTGCCACCGGAAGCCGCCCGGGTCCATGTCTCTGAAACCCAGACAGTGACCGCGCCATTGCTGAAATAGGGACCGACCGGAGAAGCGATGGTCAGAAAGAGATATTCCGATGCCGGACGGACGCCAAGGAAGGCATCATTGGCAAACATGAAAGGACGAAGATAGAGACTGCCGCCTTCCGTGCGGGGAACCCACTCACGATCAATTTTCACCAGATGATCGATGGAAGCCAGAAACAGTTCTTCAGGCAGTTGAGGCATGGCCATCCGCTCTGCGGACTTACGGAAGCGTCTTGCATTGGC
Organism: Acetobacter sp.; assembly: GCA_012517935.1. Classification (GTDB taxonomy): domain Bacteria; phylum Pseudomonadota; class Alphaproteobacteria; order Acetobacterales; family Acetobacteraceae; genus Acetobacter. The sequence goes on from JAAYUA010000094.1 coordinate 10,357, forward strand.
GTCAGGACGGAAAATGGCAGCGCCACCATCGGCTGTCGGGAATGCTTTCAGGCCTTCGAAAATTTCCTGAGCATAGTGCAGGACGGAAGCCGCAGGATCGATTTGAAGCGGACGACGGGCGCTGACTTCGGCATCATGCCAGCCTTTTTCATCCGAGTAACGAATCATGACCATGTGGTCTGTGGCAACGCGACCGAAGACGGGTTGCGCCATAAGCTCTGCGCGACGCTCCGCGGAGAGAGCTTCGGGGTTGTGGCGAACGGTAAAGGTCAGGCCGTCTGCGCTGGTCACGTTATTTTCTCCCGGCAAAATACGAATGTGAGCAGGATGAAGAGCGGGCTCGTGTCATCCTGCGGTCATTGGGATATGAACCGGCCCCACATGAAAGGACCGACTGCTTGATATTGCACTGTTAAAGGGTAGCGTCCACTGGCGGAAAACGCGAGGCGGGTTTGATCCGTGACGCGTTTTCCTCAGTATTGATATGAATATTCAGGAATGAGGGTGGTGCTGCGCGGCGTTAGTCAGATGCTGCTGCACCAGTGCGGGCAGTTCTGTCGGAGAAGACGCGATGGCTTCCGGCCCTGATTCGAGCAGTTCCTGCTCGCCGCCATATCCCCATAAAACACCAATGGCCCGGATGTTGTTGGCATGAGCACCGCTGATATCAAAACGCCGATCTCCAATCATGATCGCCTGATTGGAAAGGACGTTCTGTTCTTTCATCAGATCAGCAATAAGTTCGGGTTTTTCAGCACCACTATCGTCAGGACGAGCGCCATAAACCCTGTCAAAAAGATGGAGAAGATCGTTTCGGTGCAGAATGGCTTCAGCAAGATGTTTGGGCTTTGATGTCGCAATAAACATTCTGACGCCCGATGCCCGAAGGGTCGTGATGGTCTCCCGCATTCCTTCGAAAACGGGTGTCTGCTCCATGCCGCCGCCTTTTTCGTAATGTTTGCGATAAAGGGAGATGGCTGTATCGCAGCGATCGTCGCCATAATGCAGCAGGATTTCACGGATCAGATCATGCAGAGGTGGACCAACAACCCATGTCAGATCCATCTCCAGATCAGGTTGATGCCCCATATCTTCAAGCACGCGATGGATGGAGCCAATAATGCCAAGGCGGGAATCAACGATTGTTCCATCCAGATCTAGCAGGACGGCAGGTCGGGAAATATCCCTTTGATAGAGATTCATTGTGTTAACCGGATCCTCTCTGTCGGAAAAACACTATAGACAATCTGGGTCTGTTGGCGAGAGGCGATGTGAAAGGGCGCATCCATGGATGATGTGATGACGGAGAGTTTGCTGGAGGGAATGGCGGAGTCCGTGTTGGACAGACAATCGATGTCTGCTGTTAAGGCTGCTGTATCGGCAAATTTGCTGGATCTGTCCGCTCAGTCAGATGATCTTTCCTTACTTGTCTCTCTGATCACGATCGTCATGCCCCGGAATGAAGCGCCCGAGGATCTGGCAGGGCGGATTCTGTCACAATTCGGATCTGTGGCGTCCCTGTTGTCTGCGCCGGAGGATGCCTTGCGGGGCGTCAGAGGTGTCGGCACGCATATGGTGGCAGCACTCAGGTTGTTCCGTGAAGCAGCGCTCCGTCTGCATCGCAGCCGTCTGCAGGCAGATTCAGTGCTGGCTGACCGGGCAAGTCTATATGCCTATCTGACAGCCCGACTGGCGCGCGAGATGGTCGAGCAGTTTTATGTGATCTTTCTGGGAGAAGGTGACCGCCTTATCGCGGATGAAGCGCAGGCTCGAGGGACGGTGAACCACACGCCGGTCTATCCGCGGGAAGTGGTGCGGCGGGCGCTGGAACTGAATGCGTCTGCCATCATCCTTGTGCATAATCATCCAGGTGGAGATCCGACACCTTCGCGCGATGATCTGGTCATGACACAGAACATCGTTGCAGCAGGCAGCGTGCTGGGAATTGTGGTGAGAGACCACATTATTGTCGGGAATGGTCGCAGACACAGCTTTGCCGAGTCCGGGCAACTCTGACACTTCCAGAGACCCGATATGTCGGGCTCTCCAGAAGTGGGAATATGGTTACTCGACCTCGGTTGAATGATCTGCAAGGACACCAAGAGCATCCTGCAAGCCGAATTCCCCAGGACGACCTCCCACCGGGAACAGGACATTCACATGGCCCATCTTGCGCCCCGGCAGGGCTTTTTCCTTGCCGTAATGGTGCGGAATCAGACCGGGCGTCGCCATAATTTCCGGCCAGAGAGCCATATCATCCGGGCCAATCAGATTTTTCATGGCAGCATCGGAATGGCGGATCAGAGGAGGAAGCGGGTTGCCAGTGACTGCGCGGATATGCGCTTCAAACTGATCTATGGGGCAGGCATCCATCGTCCAGTGGCCTGAATTATGAGGCCGAGGGGCGATTTCATTCACCAGAAGCTTTCCATTGCGGTCGACGAACATTTCGACGCCGGCAATTCCGATCAGATCGAGCGCTTCAGCGATCCGCATCGCCAGTTTCTGGGCTTCTGCCATCAGGGTAGGATCGATGGCGGCGGGTGCCAGGCTCAGATCCAGGATGCCGTTCTTATGACGGTTTTCTGCGGGATCGAAGCACCGTGTTGTTCCATTCAGCCCACGGACGACCATGACGCTGATTTCACGGTCAAAGGAAATCATTCCTTCAGCGACCAGAGGGTGCGGCTTCAGGGTTTCAAATGCGGCTTCGAGTTGATCCGCCGATGTGATTCTCTGCTGTCCCTTGCCGTCATAACCAAGGCGGGTCGTCTTGAGGATCAGGGGAAAGCCAAGCTCCCGCTCAAGCTGATCCAGATCTTCCCGGACATTCACGGCACGCCAGGGAGCCACCGGGACGTCGATAGAGGTCAGAAAGGATTTTTCGGCAATGCGATCCTGACTGATTCTCAGAATATTGCCCGAAGGATGAACCGGTTTCAGCGACGCCAGAAGATCCAGACCATCAGCGGAGACATTCTCGAATTCAAATGTAATGACATCAGCATGTGACGCGAATTCGCGCAGAACATCCGGGTCGTCAAAAGAACCGATGGTCACCCCGTGAGAGACCTGAACAGCAGGGTCATTTGCGCTGTTTGCCATTACATGGGTGCGATAACCAAGGCGGGCGGCGCTCATGGCGGACATGCGGCCAAGCTGTCCACCACCGACGATACCGATGGTTGCATTAAAGGGGAGGGGAGCAGGAAAATGTCCAGGCATGGTTGTTTACTTTACTGCTCCGGAGAGTCTGCGACGGATGCTGTCTGCGTGGCACGCCATGCTTCCACACGGGCTGCGAGTTCCGGATTGGAAAGTGCGAGGATCTGGGCAGCAAGCAAGGCTGCATTGATGGCTCCGGCTTTGCCTATGGCCAGTGTTCCGACGGGAACACCGCCGGGCATCTGAACGATGGACAAGAGGCTGTCCTGTCCTTTCAGGGTGCGACTTTCGACGGGAACACCCAGAACCGGAAGACGCGTCCATGCGGCGCACATGCCCGGGAGATGCGCGGCACCACCTGCACCGGCGATAATGACGGATAAACCACGGTTGACGGCTGTTTTGGCATATTCAGCCAATCTGTCTGGTGTCCGGTGAGCTGAAACGATGCGGACTTCGTGTGGAATGCCCAGTGTCGTGAGAATCTCGACACCGTGTCGCATGGTTTCCCAGTCAGACTGACTGCCCATGATGACGCCCACGACCGGATTCGTGGAGGAAATGGAAAGATTTGCGTCGCTGAGGACGTCGGGGCGTGTATCGCTCATCAGAATGTCCGGTATTTCCGGATGGGCGCACTGCGCAGCCGATCCGGTCTGTCAGAAAATGTGGAAACGAAGAGAATTCAGGCAATATTGTCGGGAATCAGGCGACTTTCGATCCATGCGATCTCGTCTTTCAGAAGCAGCTTCCGTTTCTTCAGTCTTTGAAGATGGAGTTGGTCGCTGGTTTCTCCCTGAAGACGCCCGATGACGGTGTCCAGATCCCGATGCTCGCTGCGCAGTTCGTGGAGCTTGCGGAGCAGTGTGTCTTTGTCACGCAGCATGGCATGTCGCCTGCCGGAAGATGCTGTAGATCAAGACGCGCAGCCCTTTTCGCCTCAGACTGATGGAGCTTATTGCTTTCCATGTCGAAAATAGGTCAGTTGCAAAGGGAAAGCCAGCGATCAGGAGCAATTTTCGTCGTCGCCACTGATAATCATGAAAATGGATTCATGAATATTTTTTCATACCAGATGAGGCATCGTCAGCGTTAACGTGAGCCGTCACTGATATGAAAGAAGGAGGTCTGACGATGCCCACTTTGGCGCGTATCGAGAGTTTGAGCCGCCGTCATTCGCATATCGATCGGCGAATAGCTGATGAGGAACTGCGACCACTCCCGGATCAACGGGTGCTCATGTCCCTCAAGCTGCAGAAGTTACGTATCAAGGAAGAGATCGACCGCCTCCGATCAGTCTGAAGCGGTCGAGGACTTTTCCCTTAACCTTCGGCTTCCGGGAAAACATCGTCTTCGATGGAGCTTCCCGGGATCATGGTCGGGAGGACGATTTCATGTCCTTCCCGCACCAGCCGCTCATTGGCAGCCGCAACAGCGGCGTTCAGGTCAGACTGGCTGCAAAGTCCGATTGTCACCGGATCGCGGGGGCGAATATTCGCGGTGTTCCAGTGCTGCTTGTCCCGGACCTTGGCGATCGTGTCCTTGGTCGTTCCCAGAAGCTTGACGATCTGCTGTTCCTGCAGCCCCGGATAATTGCGGAGCAGGAAGGCAATACCATCCGGACGATCGTTGCGACGCGCCACGGGGGTGTAGCGTGCGCCTTTCGAGCGACGGCGCACCGGGTTCTCTGAATTGAGAATGCGCATGCGGCGGGAGGCATCGCCTTCGCAGCGTGTGATTTCTTCCTGTGTCACCTGATTGTTGGCGACCGGATCGTAACCCACGATGCCTGCGGCAACTTCACCGTCTGCAATGGCCTGAACCTCAAGCGGGTGCATGCCGCAGAATTCGGCAATCTGCGTAAAGGTCAGGGCTGTCTTTTCGATCAGCCAGACGGCTGTCGCCTTGGGCATAAGCGGAAGCGTGGTCATCAGTCCGTCCTGTAACTGCGTCGTCTGTCGGCGCTCTTTCGTATCGCAGGGATCGGTGCATGGAAAAAGATGCCCATGAGCCGAGGAGCCTGCCAGCGCGCAATTGAGGGAAAAGGGTAATGGCTGCCAGAACGGTCCGGGTCAAGCGTCAGGAGATAAAATCTGTGAAAAGAACGGCATTGCATCCCTTTTCACAGTTTCCGACACCCTTTCGGGACGTAATTCCGGCCCAGAACGGAGAGGAAGAGGCATGTCGCCTCTTCCCTGTCCCCTGATCAGAGCACCCATTCCGCTTATGCGGCGTGGGAGGGAACGGCTGCCATGTCATTGACCGGATGCGACGCGGAGGGAGGTGTGTCCAAACCCTGTCCTTCGGTCGGAAGAATCCTGTCTGATGTCGCAGTCTCCGTTCTGATCTCGATCCGGCGTGGTTTGATGGGCTCAGGAACAATCCGGCGGACAGCAACGTTCAGCAGACCGTTATTCAGTGTCGCGTCAAGGACTTCGACATGATCGGCCAGTGCATAGCGGCGTTCGAAGGCGCGGCGTGCAATCCCACGGTGGAGGAGTTCTCCTTCCCGCTGGGTTTCTCTGACACGTCCTGCGACGATCAGAGTGTTATCCTGCACGCAAATTTCTATATCGTCTGACCCGAATCCTGCGACGGCCATGGTCAGAACATAGCTGTCATCGGCTGTCTTCTCGATGTCGTAAGGCGGATAGGTGGAAGCCGAAGGGTTCTGGGCGGCGTTATCCACGATCCGTGCAAGACGATCAAAGCCAATGGCAGTACGGAAAAGAGGGGCGAAATCGTAAGTCATAAAAACCTCCTGAACAGCAAGGTTGCATTCTGTGCGATCCCCTGTGTGGCGGATCGACATCTGCATTTGTGCGGGAACCCGTTGTGGCGTTCCTGCACCCCAGATGTGGAAAGCCCCGCCTCTTTTTTCAAGAGGCGGGGCTTTCGGGAGTGTTCTTACTGACAGGCTTTCCGAAGGCTGTTGTTCACAGACCTTCGGAGTTTTGCAATCAGGAAGACTTACGGTTTCCGAGGCCAGCAAAGCGCTTGTTGAACTTGGCGACCTGGCCCCCGGAGTCGATCATGCGCTGCACGCCGGTCCAGGCCGGGTGGGATTTCGGGTCGATGTCGAGACGCAGTACGTCGCCAGCCTTACCCATGCAGGAGCGGGTCGTATATTCCGTTCCGTCTGTCATGATGACAGTGATCTCGTGGTAGTCGGGGTGGATACCGGATTTCATGATCGTTTCTCTTTCGTAGCAGAAACCCCGATGCCGACCGGGGTGGATGGTGCCGATTACCAGACCCCTTACTGAGGATCAACCGGGAAAGTGGGAGATTTTAGCCGTAAACGCCTTCCCGGTCGCCCCGGATCAAGCCATGGACGGTTTGTCCGGCCATGTCATGCGCAACAGCTTCGGCAATACGTATGCCATCAACGGCTGCTGAAAGAATGCCCCCGGCATAGCCTGCGCCTTCACCTGCGGGAAACAGGCCCCTGATGTTGATGCTCTGTCCATCATCACCGCGCCGGATGCGGAGAGGGGATGATGTCCGGGTTTCGATACCGGTCATCACGGCATCCTCAAGGGCAAAGGCATTGAGTTTCCCGGCGAAGGCGGGGAGTGCTTCGCGCAGAGCGGATGTGACGAACTCAGGCAGACACAGGGAGAGATCAGTGGGAGTGACGCCGGGCTTGTAGGAGGGAGTGACCGTGCCCAGGGTTGTCGAAGGGCGTCCGGCTAGAAAATCTCCCACACGCTGCGCTGGCGCATGATAATTTCCTCCTCCGACTTCGAAGGCTTTTTTCTCCCAATATTGCTGCCATGCGACACCGGCCAGAGGTGTATTGGGATAATCGATTCCTGGCTTGAGTTCGACGACGATCCCGGCATTCGCATTGCGCTCAGCACGGGAATATTGGCTCATGCCATTGGTGACGACGCTGCCACTTTCGGATGTTGCCGCGACAACGGTTCCACCCGGACACATGCAGAAGGAATAAACGCCGCGACCGTTGGAGGCGTGATGCACCAGTTTGTAATCCGCGGCCCCCAGAAGGCGGCTACCGGCTTGTGAGCCGAAGCGGGCTTCATCGATCAGAGACTGTGGATGCTCGATTCGGACGCCCATCGAGAAAGGTTTGGCTTCCATCACCACGCCAGTATCCTGAAGTGTGCTGAATGTGTCGCGTGCGCTGTGGCCAATGGCCAGAATGACGTGGTTGGCCTGAAGCGTGCTGCCGTCCGACAGCCGCAAGCCGGATATCTTCTGCTGACCGTCTGGGGCAGTTTCAGTGATCAGTTCTTCCACCCGGGTGTTGAAGCGGTATTCGCCGCCACGGGTGATGATCTCGTCACGGATATGCTCGACCATTGAGACCAGTCGAAAAGTGCCGATATGAGGCTTGGAAACGTAAAGAATTTCTTCCGGGGCACCCGCCCGGACAAATTCTTCAAGAACCTTTCGGCCCAGGTGACGTGGGTCACTGATCTGGCTGTAAAGTTTTCCGTCAGAGAACGTGCCGGCCCCACCTTCACCAAATTGGACGTTGCTTTCGGGCGTGAGCACGCCCCGGCGCCAGAGTGCGAATGTATCGACCGTACGTTCACGCACGGATTTGCCACGTTCGATGATGATGGGACGTAATCCCAACTGGGCCAGAATCAGACCGGCAAGAAGTCCGCATGGACCAGCGCCGACGACTACCGGGCGCTTGAAGTCCGGGCGTTCGACAAGAGATCCGGAATCGATATTAACGCATTGATAGTGGGTATCTGGAGAGGGTCTGACGTGCGGAGAGTCGGCCATTCTTTCCAGAACAGCAGCTTCGTCACGGACTTCCAGATCAAGGGTATAGACAAGAGTGATGCGACCGCGTTTGCGTGCGTCATAGCCACGACGAACAATCTGTTGAGACAGAATGTCTTCAACAGGGAGATTCAGCCGTTCTGCAGCAGTCTGTGTAAGGTCGCCTGGCATATGATCCAGAGGCAGGCGGATTTCAGTCAGACGCAGCATGGAACTTCCTGGTAAAAAAATGTAGCGTTCTGTTACAGCACAGTGCTGGTCCACTTATAGCGCAACACCGCTCCGTTGTCCCCGGTGCGGTTGGAATCTTGCGCTGAGCCGTTTTGTGGAGTGCTGCAGAAGCCTGTTTATTTCATATAGTTGCGATCTTTCTGAATGAACGATGGCAGTAGGGGATTATCTCTCTGCAAGGAGTTTTTGGAAGGAAGGTCGGAAGCATTCCAGCCTCCACCCAGATCGCCGATCAAGGTAATGGCATCAACGATCCGGCTCTGCTGGATCGCCAGAAGATTTTCCGCGTTGCTTAATGCCGTGACCTCGGATGTGATGACGGTGGTGTAGATTTCCGTGCCGGCCATATACTGGTTCGTCGCGATGGTTACCGCATTGTTCGCCGCATCAAGGGCGATGGTTTGCTGTTTGGCCTGATCTGCAAGAATGCGCAGGTTTGAAAGCTGGTCTTCCGTGTTCTGCAGCGCGGTCAGGACTGTTTGCCGATACGTTGCAACATATGAATCGTAGGTACTATCGGCTTCATGCACTGCGGCTGTACGTGATCCGCCGGAAAACAGCGTTTCACTGGCTGATGCACCCAGCGCCCAGATACGGTTTGCAACCTGAACCAGAGAGCCGATTGGATCACCGCTGTAGGAATATGAGGCGGTCAGCGTCACGCTCGGATAAAAAGCCGCGATCGCTGCACCGATCTGGGCATTGTATTCAGCCATGCGGCGTTCAGCAGCAGCGATATCCGGACGTCTTTCCAGCAGAGTGGCAGGCAGGACAGCCGGGATTGCCGGAATTTTATCCGGGAGAGCGCCGGGTTTGATCGAGACGTTGGCAGGGGCCTGTCCTGTCAGGACCGCAATTGCATGTTCGTATTGTGCGCGTGTTATGCCGGTCTGGATTGCCTGCGATCTGGTTTGTTCCAACTGTGTCCGGGCCTGAAGGACAGAGGTGGGGTCAATAGTTCCGGCATTGAGCTGGTTCTGTGTGATCTGATAGGAGTCCTGATAAAACTTCACGTTCCTGTCGAGAAGTGTTTTCAGGCTGTCCTGATAGCGCATATTAAAATACGCTGTGGCCAACTGCACTTGATAGGACAGTTCAGCATTGGCCAGATCTGCAGCGCTTGCCTGGCTTTCTGCGACCTGTGCCTCAATCTGTCGGCGGATTTTTCCCCACAGGTCAAGATCCCAGCTTGCAGTAGGACCAAAACCATAGGTCGTGCTTGTGGAGTTTGAAGGTGAACCATAGGTTTCGCCAGTGGCGTAATTCACCAGTGACCCGCTGGAAGCTGAACGGGAGCCGCGGCCGGTTGAATTCCTGTTGAAGCTGGCTGAAGTGCTTAATGTTGGATAAAGCTGCGCCCGAATGGCATTGATCGCGGCCTTCGCATTCCGGTAGCGCGCCTCATATTGCTTAACATTCTGGTTGTTGATCGCAACCTGTTCTTCCAACTGGTTCAGAACCGGGTCGTTGAATATGGTCCACCAGTGTCCTTTGGGAATTTCGGCCAGAGCGGGGTTGGCATAATTCCACCCCTCGGCTGGCTTCAACTCCTTGAACTGGGGAGAGATGATGGCTGACGGACGTTTATAGTCCGGCCCAACCATGCAGCCACTCAGGCCCAATGTTCCCAGAAGCAGGATGGAGCGCAGGGTGCGGAAACCGCGCGGGAAAGAAGGGAGATTGAGATACGTCTGCATCAGGCGTCCTGAGAGGCGGAGGAGGGGAAAAGACGGCGGAGAGACAGGCGCTCCCTCATCCGGATGAAGTGTCGTCCCAGACAGTCAAGAGCCAGATAGACGACGGGTGTTGTATAAAGTGTCAGGATCTGGCTGACGAGAAGTCCACCAACGATTGCAATGCCCAGAGGGCGGCGCAGTTCGCTGCCATAACCATTCCCGAAAATCAGGGGCATAGCCCCGAGCGCTGCGGCGAGGGATGTCATCATGATGGGACGGAAACGCAGGAGACAGGCTGTCCTGATGGCTTGAAGGGGGGGCATGTTTTCCGTGCGTTCTGCGGCGATCGCGAAATCGACCAGCATGATAGCGTTCTTTTTCACGATGCCGATCAGCAGAATGACGCCGATCATGGCGATCAGGGAGAATTCTTCCCCAAACACCTGAAGTGCCAGCAGGGCGCCGACACCGGCGGAGGGGAGGGTGGAGAGAATGGTGATCGGGTGAATATAGCTTTCATACAGGATACCAAGCACGACATAGACCGCAACAAGCGCTGCAAGGATCAGAAGTGGTTCATCATTGACAGACTTCTGTAGCTGAGCGGCATTGCCGGCAAAGCTTCCGTGGATGTTGGACGGCATGTGAAGGCTGACCATCTCATTCTGGATGATCTGCATGGCATGGCTCAGTGCAACACCTTCGCTCAGATTGAAAGAAAGCGTTGTCGCAACTGATTGCCCCTGATGATTGACGGATAGGGCACTTCTGGTTGGCTTGATTGACGTGATGAAGGTCAGGGGAATCATGGATTCCTTTGACGTTGAAACGGCGGATCCGTTGGAAGCCGAACTGCCGCCCGCCAGTCCGTTGGCAATCTGGTTCTGGAACGAAGCTTCGGAGGCGGAGTTGTCGTCAGCAGAGGTGCTGGAAGTAGTCGTTGTCGTTCTGGCACGAATGGTATTCGACTGGGTTCCGCCGCCAGCAGTTCCACCCGAAGCACTGACCCACATTTGATAAAGAGTATTCGGATTGTTCCAGAAACGAGGCTCAACTTCCATGACGACACGATATTGATTCAACGCATTATAGACGACCGACGCGCTTCTCTGTCCAAAGGCGTCGAAGAGTGTGTTGGAAATCAATTGCGGCGTTATGTTCATGCGGGCGGCGGTGTCACGGTTGATTTTTGTTGCAAGTGATGATCCGCCCTGCTGAACATCACTTGAAAGATCACGAATTTCCTTGTGTGTTTGAAGAGCGGATCTCAGCTTTTCGGTCCATGAGTAGAGTTCCTGAGCGGAATCTCCTTCCAGTGTATATTGATAGGCTGCATTGCTCTGCCGTCCTCCGGCACGCACCGCACCCGGCTGCATCAGGTAAAATTCTGCTCCAACCATATTTCTCAGTTTATTGCTGATCCGAGCAATAAGAGAAGGAACGGAGCCACGTTCGCTCTTATCCGTCAGCTGCAGGAAAAGATTGGCCTGATTGGAGGAGCCGCGACCTCCCAGAAAAGCAGAAACACTTTCAACATCTTTGTGTTCGCTGAGAATGACGGCTTCAACCTTGTCAAGCTTTTGCACCATCGCTGAAAAGGAGATCGATTGATCACCCATCATGTGGCCCATCAGCATTCCCGTATCTTCTGTGGGGAAAAATCCTTTGGGCATCTTTATGAATAGCGCGAGGATGAGGACGATCGTCAAAGGTAGTGAAAGCAGAACCAGTTTTTGATATTTCAGCGCCATATCGAGGCTGCGTTCATATCCCCTGGACATGCCGCGCATGATTTTTTCTGAACCATTATGAAAATAGTGAATCCATCCTTTTTTCCCGGATTCACTTTCAATGTCTGAGTGATTGACAATTTTTGCGTTCAGCAGGCGGGATGCCAGCATCGGCGTCAGGGAAAGCGACAGGATCATGGACAGAATGATGGTGATGCCGACTGTCATGGCAAATTCGTGAAACAGACGTCCGGCAATGCCACCAAGCAGCATGATGGGAAGAAAAACCGCGATCAGTGACAGTGAAATGGACAGCACTGTGAAGGCGACTTCGGTTGTGCCCTGCAAGGCAGCATCCCGCGGCGACAGTCCCTGTTCCAGATAGCGAGCGATGTTTTCTGTTACGACAATGGCGTCATCGACGACAAAACCTGTCGAAAGCGTCAGCGCCATGAGGGACATGTTATCGAGCTGATAGCCCAGAAGACGCATGATGCCGAATGTGCCGACGATAGAGACCGGGACGACAATGCCGGGGATCAGGGTCATTCTGGCTGAACCGAGGAATACAAAAGTCACGATTGTCACCAGCACGACACCGATGACCAGTGTCATCTGTGTATCGTTGAGTGAGTCGCGAATTGTTACGGAACGGTCAAGACCAATATGAAGCGAGACATCAGGCGGCAAGGCAGCTTTCAGTGATGGCAGAAGCGCCTTGATCTGATCGGTTGTTTTGATGATGTTCGCCCCGGCCTGCGGGAAAACAATCGCGATAATACCCTTGTGCCGATTATAGAACCCTGCATTTCGCAAGTCTTCGACACTGTTATCGACGGTGGCGACGTCAGATAGTCGAACTGGGCGGTTATTCCGCCAGGCGATCAGAATATCCCGATAAGCCTGAGCATCTCTAGCCTGATCATTCGTATCGAGAGTGAAGCGTTGTCCATCCTGTTCGATGATGCCCTTTGGGGCATGGGCATTTGCAGAGGCCAAAGCTGCTCGGACGTCTTCAAATCCAATGCCATATTGGAACAGCGGCAGGGGATTCATCTCTACTCGGACGGCTGGAAGCGCTGAACCGGCGATTTCGACCTCCCCGACACCAGCGACCTGAGACAGATGCTGTTGCAGGACATTGGTGGCAAGATCGTAAAGTTTGGGCTGCGTTCTGGTCGATGAGGTCAGTGAGAGGATGAGGATTGGCGCCCCGTTGGGATTGGCCTTGAAATAGCTGGGGTTCTGCCGCAGGGATGTGGGGAGATCCGCGCGCGCAGCCTGAAGTGCTGCTTCGACTTCGCGTGCAGCGCCATTGATATCACGGGTCAGGTCGAACTGGAGAGTGATACGCGCCTGATTCTGTGTCGACTGGGATGTCATTTCCGCCAGTCCGGCGATCTGCCCCAGATGCCGTTCCAGCGGAGCTGCAACTGTGCTGGCAACGACTTCCGGGGTTCCTCCGGGCTGTCGTGCCTGCACCTGAATCACAGGAAAATCGACATTCGGCAGATTGGAAACGGGGAGCTGAGTATAACCAACGATCCCCCCCAGGACGAGCGCCACGGTCAGCAGAATGGTCGCCACGGGGCGATCAATAAAGAATCTGACCGGATTCATGTCTTGGGTTTCCGTGGCGCGGATGTCGCTCCCATATCGTAAATCATGTCTGTGGCTTTTCCTGCAGACTGATGTTCGAAGTTTCTGTCTTCGGACGACGTGCCAGACGGTCGAGCGCCAGATAGATGACTGGCGTTGTAAACAGGGTGAGCAACTGCGACAGAGCCAGACCACCGATGATGGCCAGACCCAGTGGGCGGCGCAGCTCTGAACCGGTTCCATGTGAAAGCACCATGGGCAGGGCTCCCAGCATGGCGGCGAGTGTGGTCATCAGAATTGGCCGGAAACGCAGTGTCGCTGCCTGTCGGATGGAATCAATGGGGGATTTTCCCTCCACCCGTTCGGCTTCCAGGGCAAAATCGATCATCATGATTGCGTTTTTCTTGACGATGCCGATCAGCAGAACCAGTCCGATAATCCCCATGACATCCAGATCCGTGCCTGTGAGACGAAGAGTCAGAAGGGCACCGATCCCGGCGGAGGGGAGGGTAGAAAGAATTGTGATTGGATGAATGAAGCTTTCATAGAGAATGCCAAGCACGATATAGACGGCGACCAGAGCTGCGATGACCAGGAAGAATTCGTTTCCAAGAGAATTTTTGAAAGCTGCTGCTGTTCCCTGGAACGATGTCATGAAAGAATCTGGAAGCTGGATATCTTTGCGTGCTTGCTCGATGGCATTGGTCGCCTGCCCCAGAGAATATCCCGGGGCAAGGTTGAAAGATATGGTTGTGGCAGGAAACTGACCGAAATGGGTGATCAGGAGAGGCGCTGTTTCCTGCGTGACTTTTGTCACGGTATTCATGGGCACCAGGCCGGAGGTCGGCTCACGTTCCGGACCGGATGTGCTCGCTCCCGCATTCCCTGAGATACCCGGGAGGTATATCTGATTCAGGGAGTTGAGAGATTTGTGGAAGTCAGGTGTTGCTTCCAGAATCACACGATACTGGTTCGATTGGGTGTAGATCGTTGAAATCTGCCTTTGCCCAAAAGAATCATACAACGCGTTATCCACAGTTTGCGGAGTGATGGAGAAACGGGCACCTGTGGGGCGATCCAGTGTGATTTTTGCGACCAGACCTTCAGCCTGCATGTCCGATGTCACGTCAGACAGGGATGGTTCCTGCTGCAAACGTTGCACGAATTTTGGAACCCATGACTTGAACGCTTCTGAGTCCGGATTTTCCAGCAGGAACTGATACTGCGTAGCCGCGATTGTCGTGTCGAGGGACAGATCCTGAACGGGCTGGAGATAGAGCGAAACTCCCGGAATTCCAGCTGTTTCTTCCGTAAGCCTCTGGGCTATTTCCTGCGCGCTGAGCGAACGTTCGTCGTGCGGTTTCAGATTGATCAGGAAACGACCCTGATTAACGGTTGGGTTCTGGCCGTCCACGCCGACAAAAGAAGAAAGGGAAGCGACATCCGGGTCCTTAAGAATGATCCGGGCAAGAGCTTCCTGATGCTGTTTCATGGCATCGAATGATGAGGACTGGGCAGCAACGGAAATGCCCTGAAGCACACCTGTGTCCTGCACAGGGAAGAAGCCTTTCGGAATTTCCCATCCCAGAAAACCGGTCAGAACAAGTGTGAAAGCGAATACCGCCAATGTTGCACGCTGATGTGCCAGAACGACATCCAGTGCGCGATCATATGCTGCGATGGTGCGTTCCGTTGCGACTTCAACACGGGCTGACCATCTCTGGAAAAGAGTTTTGGCCTGGCTTGGGTCGTGCGGACGTTCGCTCAGCATGCGGGCGCACATCATTGGCACCAGCGTCAGAGAGACGATGGCGGAGATGATGATGGTGATGGCGAGTGTCAGTGCAAATTCATGGAACAGTCGTCCCACGACATCGCCCATGAAAAGCAGGGGGATCAGCACGGCAACCAGGGAGATTGTCAGGGAGATAATGGTAAAACCGATTTCTCCTGACCCTTTGATCGCCGCAGTCATGCGGTCTTCTCCCATTTCGATATATCGGGAGATATTTTCGATCATGACGATTGCATCATCGACGACAAATCCTGTCGCGATCGTTAGAGACATCAGGGAAAGATTGTCGAGGGAAAAGCCCAGAAGATCCATGACCGCAAATGTGCCGATAATGGAGAGAGGCACGGACAGGCTGGGGATGATGGTGGCGGGAATATTGCGCAGGAAGACGAAGATGACGGCAACAACCAGCACGAGCGCCAGGAAAAGCTCCATTTCGACATCTTCAACCGATGCGCGAATTGTCGTGGTCCGGTCCGTCAGCGGGACGATGTCAATTCCCGGAGGCAGTGATGCCTGAAGATGTGGGAGCGCAGCCTTGATGTTGTCGACGACGCTGATGACGTTTGCGCCGGGCTGGCGTTGCACGTTCATGATCAGGCCGGGGGTGGTATTGGCCCATGCGGCAAGCTGATCATTTTCGGCGCCAACCACAACGGTGGCGATGTCGCGAATGCGGACCGGCCCGTTATCCTGATAGGCAATCACCTGATTCAGCAATTGTTCCGTGCTGGTGATCTGCCCGTCGACGCGAAGGGTTGTGGCGCGTTGCTCCCCGTCGAATGTGCCGGTTGGGGAATTGATGTTGACGGTGCCGATGATGGTCCGGAGCGTATCCAGTGAGACACCATAGGATGTCAGTTTGGGGATGTTGACGCGAACACGATAGGCTTTCCGATTGCCACCGGAGAGTGTGACAAGGCCCACGCCGGATATCTGGCTGATTTTCTGTTCGAGCCGAGTGTCGATATAATCCTCGACTTCCGGAAGCGGGATGGTTTTGGAAGTGATGCCGAGCGTCAGAATGGGCGTATCTGCCGGATTGACCTTCGCATAGATTGGGGGAGCGGGAAGGTCCGTTGGCAGAAGTGAACTGGCCTGATTGATGGCGGCCTGAACTTCCTGTTCTGCGATATCCATGGCCATCGTAAGACCAAAACGCAGAGTGATGACTGAAGCACCGCCAGAGGAGCGGGAGGTCATCTGATCCAGACCCGGCATTTGCCCGAACTGAGTTTCAAGCGGGGCGGTGACGGAAGTCGCCATGACTTCCGGTCCTGCTCCGGGATAGAAAGTCTGGACCGTGATGGTTGGATATTCAACCTGCGGCAGTGCCGAGACGGGGAGGAAGTGATAACCCAGCAGGCCCGCCAACAGGATGGCGAGCATGAGAAGGGTGGTTGCGACAGGCCTCTGGATGAAAATCCGTGACGGGTTCACTGCTTGCCACCTGCCTCTGACGTGCTGTGTTTGCCTGCCTGGTCCGAAGTGTCGTCAGCAGGAATTGTTACTTTCAGCCCTTCCCGTAAATGGTCGGTGCCATCGGTCACGACACGGTCTCCGATGTTCAGGCCGCTTTCCACAACCGTGCTGTCACCATTCGAGATTCCGGGTTTGACGCTGCGGGCCGTGACGGTGTCGTCGGCCTTGACGACATAGACAAACTGTCCGGAAGGACCGGTCTGGAGCGCGTTGGTTGGCACGATGATGGCGTCATGCAGCGTGTTCACCAGCAAATGGGCATTTACGAACTGGTTGGGGAACAGGCGATGATCTTCATTCGGGAAAATGGCACGCAGACGAACGGTTCCTGTTGCCGTGTCAATCTGACTGTCGAGAACGCTCGTTGCTCCCTCGGCAATCTGGGTCGTGTTTGAACTGTCCCATGCGCTGACCGGGAGAGAGCCGACTTCACGCAGTCGCGTGGCGACCTGCCCGAGCTGCTGTTGCGGGAGTGTGAAAATGACCGAGATTGGCTCCATCTGGGTCAGGGTTGCCAGACCGTTTGTCTGACCTGCCGAGATATAGTTTCCTCTATCGACAGCACGGATGCCGATCCGTCCATCTGTCGGGGCAAGGATATGGCAATAGATGATTTGAAGTTTTTCGTTATCGATAAGTGCCTGATCGGATTTCACTGTGCCTTCAAGCTGCATAACAGTGTATTGCTGGTCGCGGGCCGTCATGGCGGAGACACTGTTCTGCTTGATCAGCTTCTGATAGCGGTCGTTATCGACACGCGCAGAGGCCAGTTTTGCCTCATCCTGTTTCAGCTGCCCTTCATATTGTGCAAGCAGCACTTCATAGGGGCGGGGATCGATCAGAGCGAGTTGGTCGCCGGCTTTCACCGTTTGACCTTCTGTGAAATTGACCTCTGTCAGATATCCGCTGATTCGGGTCTGGACCGTCACATTGGTGATGGGAATGACTGTGCCGAGTTCGGTCAGCTCAACAGGCATATCCCCGGTTTTTACGGTTTCGACGGCAACAGGCTGGGTTGCGTCCGGAGTGTGGACTTTTTTGTGATGTCCGGAACCGCGCATCAGAGCCCAGATAATGGCGAGCACGATCAGAACGACGATGACAATCAGCACGATCCTGCCCGGGCGACGTTTCTGATCGGAAAGAACGGGGGATGATGCGGGAGGCGTGCGATCCATTGGAAAACGGGTTCCGTTCAGCTGGTTCTGTTGCGCGGGTTGGTTCGCCAGTCCCTGTCAGGAACTGACGCGCCTGGTTAGGATGATAGCAGCAAAAACTTGCGGCCCATATTAGAGTATCAATGCTGTAAAGGAAGTCTGTCGGAAGCGTAAGAGGCATCGGATGCGAGGAAAAATTATTTTTTCTTTGCAATAAAAGGCGAAATTCCGGCTCGATGCATCTCTCTTCAGGGTGCTATAAATTATTCTTTATTTATCGCAATTTTGTGTAACGGAATTGATAACGTTTATGGAATGTGTCCACTGATATCGGAGCCGGCATCCTTGCGTAGTTGCATGATGAAGGGAATCGCCATCAGGGCGGCAATGCCCGAGACAATCAACCCCACATCGAAATCGAAAGCCCCGGCGATGTTCTCTCCTCGTGCTATGCGGCTGAGCGTTACGCTCATTGCGGCGACGGAAATGCCGGTTGAAAGCATGATTTGCTGGAATGTGGTGTAGAACGCTGTGGCGGCGCTCATCTTTTCCTGAGGAATGTCTGCATATGCAATAGTGTTATAGGCTGAGAACTGTGTCGCCTGAATAAAGCCGGATATGCCAAGAAGAAGTGCCATGGGCCATAATGGCCATCCTGGCTGTATTACGGACATTGCAAGAATTGCCAGCGTCCCGGTGGTGCATGTGATCAGCATGATGTTCCGGAAGCCAAATGTCCGAAACATGTATGGGACGATCGCCCTTACGGAAACAGCGCCGATTGCCCCGGCGAACGTAATGAAACCGCTGTGGGCGGCGGTCAGCCCGAAGCCGACCTGCAAGAGGGATGGCAGCAGGAAAGGTAGCGCTCCGATTGCGATCCGGGTTGCCGCACCTGCCAGAACCGAGATACGGAATGTTGCGATGCGCATGAGACGGAAGTCGAGTACCGGCCACTCCACACGCTGCATATGCCGAAAATAGCCGGTCATCAGGAAGATGCCTGTCACGATTGGCAATAAGGCGAGCCAGAGTGGTTTGAAGGCATGGCTTATCATTTCGCCACCGCCGGAAATCAGGGCAAGGGCGGCGCCTGCAAGCAGCATACCTTTGCCGTCAAACCGGTGTTGCCGGTTTTCACGGATTTCAGGAATAAAGCGCCATGTCATCAGCAGGCCAAGAAGGCCGAACGGAATGTTGATGTAAAAATTCCACCGCCATGAGAAGGAGGTGGTAATCACGCCTCCCAGAACCGGACCAAGGAGTGGCCCCAATGTTGCTGGCAGCATCATCCATGTCATGGTCTTGAGAAGTTCGCTTTTCTGAACATTCTGAAGCAGGACCAGACGCCCCACGGGAACCATGAGCGCACCTCCCATGCCCTGGAATGTCCTGCTTGCGGCAAGCATTGGCAGATTGCTGCTCACGCCGCAGGTGAAAGAGAAGACGATAAAGATGGAAATGGCGAGAAAAAGTGTGCGCCGACTGCCGAGGTGATCAGATATCGCACCAGAAGCAGGGATGACGATGGCCAGTCCGAGAATATAGGATGTGAGTGCGACTGAAGCTGTGACAGGGGTAATGTCGAGAGATTTTGCAATGGCGGGAAGAGCTGTCGACAGGATGGTTCCGTCAAGCTGTTCCATGAACAGCATACATGCGACGGTCAGCGCAATCAGTCTGGGTGGGGTGAGGGCTGGCATCCCGGCATCATGCATGCTTTGCAAAAGGGGGCCAACAGGCCGCGATGCATGGGAACATCTCATCTGCCCGAATGAAGACGCATTTGCGATCAATAATCGGGTGCGGATCAAATAAAGACATTTTTGATTTTCCGCTGTGGTATAACGATTACCACTGCAAGGATTGTCACTGATGATCCGGCATGAACACGGTAAGGAGAGAACTGATGTCTGAAGAAAAAAAATCCGTGATTGCTGAAAAGGCTCAAGGCGCTTTTGATCAGGCAAAGGGACGCGTGAAAGACGCTGCCGGTGGGTTGACGGGAGATATTGGCCTTCAGGCAGAGGGGAAGGTGGATCAATTGTCTGGAATGGCGCGTGAGGAATTCGCGGATCTCTATCAGGAAAGCGAAGGTCTTGTTGAGCGTGCCTTGACATTCGTGCACGATAAACCCCTTGCTTCATTAGGGATTGCCAGCGTTCTGGGTCTGTTTATCGGCTGGCTCCTGATACCGCGCTCTCGTAAATAAACGGGAGGTTTTCGTTTTCTCCGCGCTCAATCTCTTGCGCGGAGGGGGCGAAAAATGTTTTTCCTCTTTTCAGGGTCGTCGGACGCGGATGTTATGGTGGTTCGCGCCGATCAGGATCAGGGGAGGCGGAAACAGACTGCATGCCGGATTATTCATTGGAAGCCGCGCATGGAGGCTTGGTTGCCGGAGTGGATGAGGCAGGTTGTGGTCCCTTGGCAGGCCCTGTAGTGGCTGCTGCTGTCATATTCCGTGATGATATTTCATCGCATCTGGCCGCTCTGCTCAATGATTCAAAGCAATTGAAGGTGGCCCAGCGTGACCGGGCATTCACCGCGCTGCATGATGCCCCGGATGTGTTTATCGGCGTGGGCGCAGCTTCCGTCGCAGAAATCCATGACATCAATATTCTCAAGGCGTCTCATCTGGCCATGCGTCGTGCCGTCGAACGTCTGGGGCTGTTGCCCGATCTTGCCCTTGTGGATGGAAACCGTGTTCCGGCATTGCCCTGTCCCGTGAAAACCGTTGTCGGTGGTGACGGGTTGAGCCTGTCGATTGCGGCAGCTTCGATTGTGGCCAAGGTGATACGGGACCGTATCATGCAACGGCTGGATGAACGTTGGCCTGTATATGGATGGGCAAGAAACGCGGGATATGGCACAAAGGGCCATCGGGAGGCGCTGGAACGCGTCGGGATCAGTCCGCATCACAGGCGTGGGTTTGGCACGGTGAAGCGTTATCTTGGACAGGAGTTGAGCGCGTGATGAGCGGTGCTACCTCAATGGAATTGCCGCTTGATCAGATATTGCGCGGTGACTGTGTCGAAATGATGAAGATGTTGCCGGGGGGCAGCATTGACTGCATTTTCGCCGATCCGCCCTATAATCTCCAGTTGCGTGGAGAATTGCGTCGCCCGGATGATACCGTTGTCGATGGCGTTGATGATGACTGGGACAAGTTTGCTGATCTGGCCACTTATGACGAATTCACGCGCGCGTGGCTGAGTGAGGCGCGTCGTCTTCTTCGCAAGGATGGAACCATATGGGTCATTGGTTCCTATCATAATATTTTCCGGATAGGCGCCATTCTTCAGGATCTCGGGTTCTGGATCCTGAACGACATCATCTGGCGTAAATCTAACCCGATGCCGAATTTCCGTGGTCGCCGCTTCACCAATGCTCATGAGACCATGATATGGGCGGCGCGCAGCCCGGACAGTCGATATCGTTTCAACTATCAGGCCATGAAGGCACTGAATGATGATGTCCAGATGCGCTCTGACTGGTATCTGCCGCTTTGCACTGGCAATGAGCGGCTTCGGAACGATCATGGTCTGAAACTGCATCCGACACAGAAACCGGAAAGTCTGCTGCATCGCGTTCTGATTGCGTCCACGAATGTTGATGATGTGGTTCTGGACCCTTTTACAGGCACGGGAACGACGACAGCGATGGCCCGTCGCCTGCGTCGTCGCTATATCGGCATTGAGCGGCACCCTGATTATGCGGAAGCTGCGATGGGGCGTGCATTGCGGGAAAAACCGCTGCCGATGGATGCTGTTCTGAGCACTCCGATGAAGCGTGAAGCGCCGCGCGTGCCATTTGGCAGTCTGGTGGAACGTGGGCTGATCACGGTTGGAACAATTGTCAGCGACAGACACCGGCGTCTTTTTGCCACGGTTTCGTCTGACGGGACGTTGATTTCGGGCAGCCGCCGGGGATCGATCCACAAGCTGGGTGCAACCTTGACCAATGCGCCATCCTGTAATGGCTGGACATTCTGGTATTTTGAACGAAACGGAGAATACTTGCCACTTGATACGTTAAGATCTGAAAGTCAGGTCGAAGCGGCTACGGTGGCGATGGTGGCTTCTCCGGAAGAGAGCGCAGCTGGGTTGGACGTTGAGTCTTCTTCCTGAGACATGTCTTTTCGTCTTCTGATGAATGATCTGTTTCTATAGTTCAGGAATATAGCCTTTCGATGCTTTTCACGGCATTGGCTATTGTGACATGCTCAGGCATATCCCGCAGAATTTGTCGTTCAAGAAGTGGGAGTAAAGGGAGGGCATGTTCGGGATTTTTGTTCCATATTCTGAAGAAGACGCGTAGTTTCTGACGAAAATAATTCGATATTTCAGGATTTTCTTCGAAGTTTCGCATTTCTATCAGGCAAACGCCCAGAATCATGGTTTGCATATGGCGTTCGAAGAAATCCATAGTGATCTTGTCAGGCAAAGATTGTGAAATGCGGACCGATCGGACGATACTGTCAGCATTCAGGAACAGCCACTGGTTGAGTTGTGTGTGATTATCGGACTTGGTGAGTTCATGAAGTTTACGATCAGCCCAGGCTTGCGTGCGTTGTAGATGATTGTCAGGCCTGAAAACCAGAATGACCCGAAACATGAAGCTGGCAAAAATGACAGCTGCCAGAAAGGCTGATGTGCCATTGAAGAACGTCACTTCATCCAGCCGTCCTTGATTCAGTGGGGTTATCAGAACGGGCAGGAACATGTTGAACGAAAAAGCATAATTGAGAAAACGCTTCGTCCGGGCCGCCATGCCGCCAATAATCATGGGTGGTATCAGGCAGAGGGCAAGCATTTCCGGTGTATTTAATGCGGGAATAATGAGCAGCACATAAAGCATTGCGGTCATGGCGCATAAAAAAGCGCCTTTTGCAAAATCACTTGAAGCAGAAGCTGGTATTTCGCGTGTTGATAACAGGCCGTAAACCAGTGCCGTGTCTGCGATGAAAGTAATGCCTTCAGACCATGCGGTGATCACCCAGATCAAACCGGCAAGCATAATGCCTAAGAAAATTCTAAGCGCATTGCGAAATCCATCTGTTGCCTGACGCGCGGATCGGTTTCGGAAGCGATAGTGATCGTTGTAGGATGGTTCTGCGATTTCTTTCATGTGTTTCTGAATGGATTGCATGTTTTCGGATGCATTGCCCGTGCCACTCAGGAAACGGGCCGAGGCGATCAGAAGTTCTGCAATAATGGCCCGCGCATGATCTGCCGTGTGACCCGAAACGGGGCCGATTTCCAAGGCGTCATATTCTATCTGCGCAGAGGTTGCCATGATGTCGGCAAGGGTTGTTTTCCAGCGCTCGGGTGTGAAAGGAGCGACTATAGCCTGCTGGACGGTCTTTTGCGTGATGAGCAATCGACGGAGAAGTGTTTCTCTTGCCCGCACGGAATGGCCAGCCGAGCAGAGCGCGGTCAGAAGCGCTTCGCATATGATCCCAAGCTCAATATAGGTTCCGCGTGCCATAGCGATGGAGAAGGCCTGCGTTGGGTTCGGGATGGCATCAACGGCGACAATCGCTGTTGTAAAACCCGCGACAAGAAATCCGTAGCTGCGATATCCAGCAAGAAAGGGCGCAAAACCGCAGCAGAAAGCCATCCATAGAGCAAGGCTGATGAAGAAAAGCCCGGTTTCCTGAGGAAAGGCAGCAATCAGGACAACGCCTGCGCAGCAGCCCACAATGGTTCCAAGTAAACGCCAACGCGCCTTGGAGAGGGTTTCCCCGCGGGAGGCCGTGGCGACAACCCAGACGGTGAGAGGAGCCCATTGAGGGCTGCCAAGCTCCATTTTCATGGCGATCAACAGGGAAATTATTGCGGCACATGACGTGCGAAGCGCAAAAGGAACGGGGCCAGCGAACAGTTGGAGACAGCTTCTCCATTGTCTTGCCTGAACTGTCGCAAATCCGGTTTGCACGTCATGTCCCCATGGTTGATTGAGGGGGAAAATGACGAAGCTGACCTGTCGCGTCTAAAACATTGTTCTGATGATATTATAAGCGGCGGTTATAATTGGACATCAGGAAGCTTGTTGTGAGCAGATGCCCACCCATTCAGAATAGATTTCGTGGAATATCCGGGTGCGACGTTTCAGAGAACCAGAGCATCCTGAAATGAAACACCGGAGGCAATTTTCCAACAGCGTTCCAGCAGTCGGCTGAGAACGGGATGGCGGAGGCGCGCAAGGCCGATTGATGGTGCTGATGTCAGATCAAGGCGTCGGAAGTGGAATTCAACGGGTGTGGTGACGGAAGGCAGTGCAGCTACAGGCAGGATCGAAGCCATGCGGCCAGCCTGCAATTCTGTGTGCAGCAGACTGAGTGTATTTGTTTCAAGGAACACATCTGGTCTTATATTTTCTTTTTCGAAGCAGGAATCAATGATCTGTCGGCTTCGAGCCGAACGATCGAGCAGGCAGAGCGGCAGCGTTCCTGCTTCTTTCCATGTGCATCGTGTTCGTCCCGGAAGTTTAATGCCCGGCGCGGCGACCAGAACATGTCGTTCGACATAAAGTTCGTGAGTTTCGAACGCAGTTTTTTCCGGAATATGATCAAGATAGATCAGTCCAATATCAAACCGCTGCTCATTCAGCCCGTGGACGATCTCACTATTATTGGCAACAGTCACTTCAAGATGCAGGCCGGGAATATCGGCTCTCAGGCTTTCGGCCAGAAGCGGAGAGAGTTGCTGTGCGGGTGGAATAATCCCTATCGAGATGTGTCCTCCTGCGATTTCATGTGCGAAATCTGCTTCCTGTCGAAGACCGTCAAGAGCGGCGAGACTTTGCCTGGCCCAGGCCAGAACTCTCTCGCCTTCAGGTGTGAGACCCAGAACACGTTGACGACGGCGGATGATGGTGACGCCAAGTTCATGTTCAAGCTGGCGGATTGCTGAAGACAGTGCAGGTTGGGAGACGCCGCAATGTTCAGCCGCACGGGAAAAATGGCGAAATCTGTCCAGTGCCACAAGATATGTCAGTTGCCGGAGGAACAGAGGATTTTCTCCCACGGATCAGATGTGAGGCGTCGTGCAGGTTGATAGCTACGATGAGTTTATGCGAAGGGAAAGTTCGAAAGTCGCAAGGATGACATCTTGGGAGTATGAGTTCTGAGAACCCCTTTTGGAATAAGGGGTTTCTGATACATCATATCTTGCACTGAATGTATGACGGTTCAATTCAATGCTTGAACAGATCTTGCACTGCAACAGCTTATGGTTGCTGCGATATTGCGTGCGGTTATCCGGATATTGGCGGCAGCTTCTGCCAGGGCATCTCCGAGTGAGCAAGGGCGGTTGACGACGCTGAAAACAGCATCGATCCCGTGTTCATGCACCGCGTGCACATCCTCTCCCAATGAACCGGCAATGGCGATGACAGGGCGGCCGTGGCGCTTGGCGATGCGGGCTACACCAATCGGAGCTTTGCCTCGGATGGTCTGTCCATCCATGCGCCCTTCACCTGTGATGACCAGATCTGCGTCTTCCAAGACGGCGTCCAGCTTTAGGGCATCCATGATAATATCCACTCCGGGACGCAATGTGGCTCCCAGAAATGCCAATGCACCCGCGCCAAGTCCGCCTGCGGCGCCTGTGCCGGGCAATGTATCCACCTTTTGTCCTGTTTGCGTCTCGATGTGTCGCGCAAAGACTGAAAGGGCTGCGTCCAGTTGGAGAACCATCTCCGCTGTTGCTCCTTTCTGTGGACCAAAAATGGCGGATGCTCCTGATGGACCAGTTAAAGGATTATCGACATCACAGGCCACTTCGATCTGGCAGGTCGCCAGACGTGGGTCCAGTCGAGAGCGATCGATCTCTGCTAGTCGCGATAAAGCGCTCCCACCGAATGGCAGTGACTGTCCGTTTTCGTCACGCAGTTCCACGCCCAGAGCCTGAGCCATGCCAGCTCCGGCATCGTTGGTGGCACTTCCACCAAGGCCGAGGATGATATGGCGATATCCTTCGTTTAACGCGGCCTGTATCAACTGACCGACGCCATAGGTTGTGGCGGTGGTTGGGTCACGCTGATCGGGGGCGACCAGTGCCAATCCGGCTGCAGCTGCCATTTCGACAACAGCCGTGCGGCCATTCCCCAGAAGACCGATCGATGC
>JAAYUA010000095.1 GCA_012517935.1 Acetobacter sp.
AAGTTAAAGGTGGCGACACAGTTGGGTGCGGCTGTGACGATCAATGCTTTGAAGGATGATCCGGCGACTGTGGTCCAGAAGGAGGCAGGTGGTGCACATGGTGTTCTGGTGACGGCGGTTTCTCCATCTGCATTCTCACAAGCTGTTGGTTGTGCGCGGCGCGGGGGAACCATCGTGTTGAATGGTTTACCGCCCGGAGAGTTTCCGGTGTCAATTTTCGGGATGGTGCTTGACGGTCTGACAATCCGTGGGTCGATTGTGGGCACGCGTCTGGATATGATTGAAGCCCTGTCATTTTTCTCGGATGGGAAAATTCATATCCCGACAAAAACGGAAAATCTGGAAAACATAAATTCTATTTTCGATGACCTGGAAAAAGGGAAAGTTGAAGGTCGGATTGTTCTGAGTTTTTAAATTTTCGCTATTCAGCGGAACCATTGAAGCAAACCTGCGTTAGGCGTCAGGTTTGCTTTTCTCCGGAGTGGAAATCTGCGATTCTGATCCCGATTGTCGTGCGGAAGGCTATTTCCGTGCGGCATGGAAATAGTTTCTGATCGCAACCATGGACACGGCTGTGAGAGACAAAGGATCTGCTTTTTGAGAGTTCTCGACCGTAAAAACTTCCGCCTTGTCGCACGTGGCATTCTGCTGCTTGGGGTATCGGTTCCGGCTTTTGCCGATGCTGATACGGTGCAACAGCCTCAGCCTGCGCCGATGCCTGCCGCTATTCCGCAGGCGCGGGACATTCCATTTCCTGGTGTTATTCATCTGAAAGTCGACGCAACAGATCTGGATCGGCATATTATGTCTGTTCATGAGACTGTCCCCGTGCCGGATGCCCTTGCTAAAACTGGCGGCGACATGGTGTTGCTTTACCCGATGTGGTTGCCGGGCCATCATTCTCCAAGTGGCAAGATTGACCAGCTTGGCGGTCTTGTTGTCCATGCTGGCGCGCAGAGAGTTCAGTGGCGTCGTGATGAAGTGACGGTCAGCGCTTTTCATATCCCGGTGCCAAAGGGTGCCACGACACTGGGTGTAGATTTCCAGTTTTTGTCGCCTGTTTCACCGACAGAAGGGCGGGTTGTAATGACGCCGTCCATGCTGAATGTTCAGTGGAATACCGTTTCTCTTTATCCTGCCGGATATTTCACGCGACAAATCAATGTTGTGCCAGAAGTTCGTCTGCCGCATGGATGGAAATATGGCACGGCATTACGGACTCCTGAACAGAGTCATTCATCGGGAGATGATACTGTTTTCCAGAGTGTTTCTTACAATACTCTGGTTGATTCTCCGATGTTTGCCGGTCGATATTTCCGCCAGATTGATCTTGCCCCGGGTGACAAGACTTCCGTTACCTTAAATCTTGTTGCCGATCATCCGGATGATCTGAGGGCGACGGATGAACAGATTGCAGCGCATCGCAGTCTTGTGGTGCAGGCGAACAAGCTGTTTGCTTCGCATCATTATGATCACTACGATTTTTTGCTGGCGCTGACCAAAGAGCTGGGTAGTATTGGGCTGGAGCACCATCGTTCCAGCGAAAACAGCGGTCCTCGCGGGTATTTTACGCAATGGGACAAAACATTCGCTGCCCGTGATCTTTTGGCTCATGAATATACGCATTCATGGAACGGAAAATATCGTCGGCCTGAAAATCTTTGGACTCCGGACTTCAATATGCCCATGCGTGGTGAGGGGCTTTGGGTTTATGAAGGCCAGACGCAGTATTGGGGTTATGTTCTTGCTGCACGTTCGGGTTTGATGACTGTTCCTCAGACCATTGATGCTATCGCAGCGGTTGCCGCATCTTATGATGTTGCAAAAGGTCATACGTGGCGCCCGTTGATTGACACGACGAATGATCCGATCATTGCGCAGCGCGCACCATTGTCATGGAGAAGTTGGCAGCGAAGTGAGGATTATTATTCTGAAGGTCAGCTTATCTGGCTTGATGCGGATACTTTAATTCGCGAAAAAACTGGCGGCAAGAAATCTCTGGATGATTTTGCTTCAATGTTCTTTGGAACAAATGATGGGAGCTTTATTTCCAGCCCTTATAATTTTGATGAGGTTGTCAAAGATCTGAATGCAGTTGTCCCTTATGATTGGGCGTCTTTTCTGCATCAGCGTCTGGATCAGGTTGCCCAGCACGCTCCTCTCGATGGACTTGCGCGTGGTGGTTACAAGCTGGTCTTCAATGATAAGCCCAATGCCTGGATCACGTCACGTTCCAAAATCCGGAAGATGGATGATTATCAGTATTCTCTCGGTCTTATCGTGAAGAATGATGGAAACGTTGCTGATGTTCTCTGGGATGGTCCGGCCTGGAAGTCCGGTTTAACCAGAGACATGAAAATCGTTGCGGTTAATGGGGAAGCCTACGATTCGGAAACTTTGGATGATGTCATCAGAGATGCTTCTGTTAACAAAGAAGCGGCGATTGATCTTCTTGTGGAAAACAATGGACATTACCGAACGGTATCTGTTGATTGGCATGGAGGTCTGCGGATTCCGCATCTTGAGCGTATTCCTGGGTCTCCCGATCGTCTGAGTGATATTCTGAAAACCAAAGAATAAAATATTTCCATGCATTCAGGAACTCACGTCTGACTTCCTGAATGCACGATGTTTTTACAGTCTATATTGGAAATCTGCGCCGGTGAGTCATAAGTGATCACAGTAGTGGATTGGTCATATGTTCCTGATCGCTGAATCTCATAAAATGAACATCGAACCGTTAATCCGTCTTGTTAGCCTGCAGTTTTTTTTTGGAGCGGTAGTCCCGTATATTTTTCTGAAGAAGGTAAAGGAACGCAAAGCATATTGTCAGCTGGATTGATCTGATAGCCCGTTGTTTTTTGGGGAACAATAAACCAGAAAGGTGATCTGATGCAGAAAGATTGGAGATAATCTGATTATTATAATAAATTCTTTGAAATCTTATGCCATTATTGAAAATATATAATTACAAAATTCTCGAAAGCGTGAAGTATTAATTTTGCATTTTTTTCTTGCATGTCTTGAAATCAAGCAGCTAACAATTCCTTAAGATCAACAAAATGTAATAGCCTCGTAGAACATACGATTCTTCCGTCCGTTGTCGTTTTGATGTGTCAGTCGCTGGAGGGTAAATTATGTCAGTTAATTTTACGGTAAACGAGGGAAAGACCTCGTATACGGTTACAAGCGGTAGTACTAATCTGCTCTCGGCCGGTCAAACAAGTTATTATGATGTGGTTTCCGGGGTGGGTGCTGGTGGCACAAATTATCCCTCGGTTGATCTTACAGGCAGTAATGGTGTTGCGAGCGGAGTTATTGTCAGTGCTTCTGTCTATTCTGGGGGTGCTGTTGTTGCTGCAAACGGCACAATTTCGGGTGGAACTGCGTATTCAGGCGGAGCTTTTGTTGCAGCCAATCAGGGTGTGGCATACGACACGGTCATTGCCAGTAGCGGTCTTCTGACTGTTGGTAAGATCCAGGGGTATGATGGTGATCCTGGGAAGGCTATTGATCCTCATGTTCTAGCAGGAGGAACCGCCGTAGTAGGCGGTGGTTTTACTGCGAAAGGCGTCACGTTTAGTGGAGCCGGCGTTATTTCTGGCGGAACATTTGATCTTGGGTCAGTAGAAGATATTACGAGTGCGGGCACGAATATTGGTAGTTTATTTGGTGGCACGCAGATTTTGTCCGCAGGCGGAACGTCTTTAAGCGATATTTTCAGTGGTGGCACGCAGCTTATCAGCGGTGTTAACGGCGGAGGATATGCATCTGGGTCGATAGTATCTTCTGGTGGCAAGGTTGATGTTTATAGTGCAGGGATCTTGAGTGCGGGGACCGCTGCGGCCGGTGGCACCATCATGGTTGAA
>JAAYUA010000006.1 GCA_012517935.1 Acetobacter sp.
AAAGCGGTGCAGACCATTCAGAATACCCGACACCATCGCCGCAGCGCAGATCAGAACCAGATAGGGAAAGGTAATCCGGCTGAGCGTCACGCCCAGATCATAACGATAGCCATCCGCCACGAATCCCGGAGCGATCACCCGCAGGATCTCCGGCATGAAAATCTCGCCCAGAACACACAGCAACAGCAACCACAGCAGCAGAAGGGTCAGAGCCTGACGGGCAAACAGACGCGCCTCTTCCTGCCCGTCTTTTGTCAGCGTTTCTGTGAAAAGCGGCACAAAAGCCGAATTAAGTGCGCCTTCCCCAAAGAGATTCCTGAACATGTTCGGCAGCCGCACAGCAACCTGATAGGCATCCTGCATGCCGCCAGCCCCCATGAAGGCGGCGAGAATCTGGTCCCGAACAAGACCAAGAATGCGGCTGATCATCGTCCAGCTGCCGACGGTGAGAAAATGTCTGAGCATGACGGTTTATAGAGACAGGTCAGAGCTCTCGGGAAGAGAGGGAATACACTTTTTCCTGCGCCGCAATATGTTCAGCTGACATATTCAGACTGACCTAATGCGACTGCCCTCCTGAGGGATCGAAGACCCTTGGTTGGAGCCTCTATTCCTCCAGGATCCCTATGATCTGCCCTTGCGTAGAACGACTGCGATTCATCCATCCGTATCCTTTTCGATCGGACTCCATTTTTAAATCGCTACATTCCCATAGGGCAGATCAATAGCACTATTTAAGAAATAACATATGATGCGGAATTAAACTGTAGTGTGTCCTTATCAGAAGTCAGCGGAGATAGTACCGAAATATTCGCGTGGTGCAGCTTGATACAGAATGGCGTTGTTATCGCCAGACATGGATGCTGTGCCGTAAAGTCCTCCAAAATAATTCTGGTTGAATAGATTGCTGATCGAGAAACTAAATTTCAGATCCTGCAGAGTATTGCCAATTTTTCCAAAATTATATGATGCCATAAGAGAAGACGTCCAATACGATGGCACCTTAACATCGTTGGTATAGGTCATTGCCATCGCGCTGCTATACGTTGTGTTGAAGTTAAAAGAAGCGCGATGATAGGTGTAGTTGATGTTCGCCTTATACATGAATTTCGGGTAGAAAACCTGATGTTTACCCCTGATGCTGACAGTGCTTCCATTGTAAGGGATAGCATTTGATTTGTAGACTGCATCATTCCAGCTGAAGCTGTTGGTGATTTCGAGACCATGGAATGGACGAATAGTGCCCAGAACGTCGGCCCCGTTCATGGTTTCACGGCCTACATTCAAATATGCACTGTAAGTGTTGTTCACAGGACCTGAAGTAATACCTGCAAGACGATTGTAATAGTCGGTATGATAGAAATCGACGGCACCAGAGAACAGAGCTGAAGTGTAACGATAGCCTACGACATAGTTCCATGTTCTTTCAGGTTTCAGTTTGCTCTTGTTTTCATCAAAAACCTGTTGGGCTGGATTATTTGCATTACCAAGGCCACCCCATGGGGTGCCGCCGTTTGTTTGGGTCGCATAGTCATATGTACGCATATTTTCCGCGATATCCCAATAAAATTCATGGTGATCGAGGAAATGATAATCAAAAGCAAAATGCGGCAGAAATGCATTGGATGCAGTCATGCTGCCCGATACAGGATGCGCATAATATGTGCCCCAGGTGGAAGCCAATGCTGCTGTATTATCAACAGTCGTGCCACCATGGGTTGTCTGGGTTAAAGAACGAAAGCCTCCCTCCAGTGTCATGCCCGGAATGATATGCCATACGTCTTTTATGTAAAACTGGAATGTATTACTGTTGAAAGAATCTGACCACCATGTTGTTCCGGTGCCTTTTTTAAAGCCGCTGAGGCTGGCATGTGCGCTATCCACGCCATCTTCATACAGACGTGTAGGATAGTTAAAACTATTATTCTGGTACCATACACCAGTTTGAATATCATTATTATGAAGTTTTAATGTGAAACTTTGAGTAAATCCAATGCGCCTGACATCTGGATGACCCATTTGAAGTGCCATGGGAACGCCGGAAGTAGGAGATGTCAGAAAGTTGTTTGTTCCCCCATAATCGCCATTTGAAACATGACCATAAAGAACAGTATTGGATTTGAGATTACTCAGAATGTTATATTCATTTACCAGAGCACTAAGATAGTTTCTCTGGACCTGCGATCCATCCCAGAAAATGTTGGAAGCTTCATCGGCTGAAAGTATGCCTTTGACTTCCGTAGGTACAGTTCCAGCCTGTGCATCGGCTGCCCAACGAATGGCCTTTGCATAGTCAGGTTTAAGCATGGCAACCTGACCGTAATTCTGCCACATGTTTTTTGTCATTGTAAGAAAATTATATTGTGTAAAACCAGAATAATCAAAAATTGCTGTCAGCTTCCCCTTCCCGTGCAGATAAGGTTGTACAAGTTTGAAATTCGCCTGATTTTCCCGTTGATCACCATATCCTTTCCACAAATTTTGTGCTGTTCGTGCATAAGAAGCATAAAATTTCGTTCCGCTCTCATTCAGAATTCCACTGTCTACACGTGCAAAAGTGCGGAATCCATTATAGCTTCCAAAACTCTGGCTTATCCTTCCACCTGCTTTATCTTTCGGATCAGATGATTGGAATGTCAGTGCACCGCCAAGTGTCTGGCCAGAAGGCATCTCTACAGCACCAGCCCCTTGGGACACGGTCATGGATTCGATGTTATCCTGAATTTCGATCTGGTCGATATTCAAACCGTACCAGTTATGAAATCCAAATCCGCCCATCGGTATGCCGTCAATGGTGCCTCCCAACTGTGACTGATTAAAACCTCTTACGTAAAAAGTACTCGCTGCTGTATCCATCCCCAAAGCATCGGATGATCCGAAGCTGACACCGGGCGCTGTCGCCGCCAACACCTGTAATGGACTGGAACCAGCGGTGAAGTGATCAATCGTCGAGCGTGAAACCGCGACGGTTGCCCCTCTTGAATGGGCATGCGTGGAAGTGACCTGCACTTCTTCATTGGCAGCAGACTTAACCGCTCGAGGAAGGGATGTATTGCGGCGAGGATTAGATACATTTTTGTTAGGTAGGTGGGAGGCGGGCGTCACATGACCAGGATGTTTATTTCCTCCTAGACCAGCCTTGTGTGCGTGAGTGCCTGCCTGCGCTGACTCAGAAAACATGGCTGAAAAGAAAACAAACGTGGAGCATGTCAGAAAATATGAACGTCTTCGCGTGTGATATAACATTGTCATTTTGATACTCTGTATCTTTCGAATATATTATACGATTTACATTATGTGAGGGTACGATGCAATTCCGTAATATTTTTGCATTTCACATTCACGTCTTTGTGATCGAGTTTCCAGCACTATACGTTCCACCTCATATCCATGCTGGTAAACATTGTCCGGCGGATAGATAAAGCTACTTGGCAACTATAGTCGCCAGGCGGTCTTGATCTCCGTAATATCGAGATGAAAGAACCCAACCGGATCGCGATTTAAACGCTGACATTCGGGTTTATCCCCCTCCATGTGCAGCAGCTGTAAGGTCCCATTGCCCTGAAAACAGCGATGCAAAAGGGGTTGTCCAGATCCGGGATGCAGGATTGCAATGCATAGAAGCAGCAGAGTATGCCGACTGAAAGCAATGACCATCGCCTCACCCGCTTCGGAAAAAACGGTTCGGCGTGGTTTTCTGGGAACGGTCTTCTGATCTTCACCAGCCTGATGCGTCCGCAACTTCGCCACTTCTTTCCGGATTACATCAGCGCTCAGCGCCGAGGGCGAAGTCTGCGATCACTCTATTGCCGTTCGCACGGCACAGTCGCGGCGCTGCCATGACGTAATCCCCCCATGATGTTTACTTCCACCACGTGAAAATACCACACCATCAAACCACGGGACTAAACACCACCATATCCTTGCATCCTGAAATACGCTGCTGCGACCAAGCCGCCGGTTCCATCATTGCAGTGAAAAACCGCTCAAAGACACCGGTATGACTTCAATATTATGGAATTAGTTTCGAATTCGATGCAATATTCCATTAGAAATACGACATTCCCAAGATATCTGCCGCGTCTGCAGACACCACAATTCTAAAGAAAAAAAGCTATACTTCTTCTTTCAGGCTGCTACCGTTTCCAGCACTCAGAACCCATCAGATGATGACCA
>JAAYUA010000096.1 GCA_012517935.1 Acetobacter sp.
CTGCCTTGTGCTTTTTTTAATGCATCCTGAGCCTGTATATCTGTGCAACCAGTCAGTTGTTGTAACATTCGATTGGCACGTAGAATGAGTTTGGCATTGACGATGCGCATATCAACCATTTGCCCGCGCCATGTACGTCCAAGTTTTACCATAAGGCCCGTTGAAAGCATGTTCAGGACTACTTTTTGCGCTGTTCCAGCTTTCATACGTGTAGAGCCTGCAATAATTTCCGCCCCTGTTTCGATCAGAATTCCGCAATCCGCACAATCCAGGAGACGGCTTTCCGGGCTGTTGGAGATGCCGATTGTCAGGCTTCCAGAAGATCGCGCGGTTGTTAACGCTGCGCAAGTATAAGGTGTGCTGCCACTTGCTGCGACGCCGATTACGACATCATCCGGGCCAGCATTATGAGTCCTGATTGCGGAGCAGGCTGCTTTTTCATCATCTTCAGCCCCTTCGACAGGCTGGAATAGTGCTTGTTCTCCGCCTGCAAGCAGGAAAACAAGCTTGTCATCTGGCCAGCTATATGTGGGAATAAGCTCGACACCATCCTGTAACGCGATGCGACCGGATGTTCCTGCACCTACATAAAATAATCTTCCACCACGCTCTAGGCGAGGTAGAGCTAAAGCAATCGCAGCTTCTATTTCGGGCAATGCAGATTTTACGGCAGCGACAGCACTGAGTTGACCTTCCAGAAAAGATTCGAGCATCGTGCCTGTGGACCATAGCTCCAGCGCTTCATATCGTCTGTCATAACTTTCTGTTTCTGCTGGAGTGTTGGTTGGAGAGCGGGCTGATGAATGCATGATGAAATATCCTACGCCGAATATAGCAGATGTGCCTGACGCAAATTCCGAAAGGCTGTAAGTTCGGGTTGCCAGGTTGCTGATACGCTTGCTGCATCAGCCCCTTTGTCCAAGAGAGGACGGATTTTTCTACTTCCGCACAGGCGATCAAACATCTTGCCATTATCACGCCAAAAATCAGGTCCCATGATTTTGCGTCCAGTGCTGAGCAGAGTTATCCCTGTGTTTATCGGATCAAAATTACGGAGATCTGTTATCGCGCAATGAAGACCGTGGAGCATGACACCCTTGAATGGATCCATAAGGGGGGTGAACCATACATCGCGAAACTGGACCCCTGTACAATAGGCTGATCTGGCAAAATCTGCCCAAAGACGTCCATCTACGGCAGGGTTCCCCAAATACAGAAAGGGCATAGTTGTTCCGCGGCCAACGGAAAATTGAGTACCTTCGAATAAACACGTGCCTGGATATGCCAGTGCTGTCAGAGGAGAAGGCATATTGGGGCTGGGTGGACACCATATCAGGCCTGTGTCCTCAAATTGCATATGACGTTGCCATCCTTCCATACGCATGATCTGCAGGTTTGCTGATTTGCCCGCGTATTGAGGAATAAAAGCAGCGTTAAACAGAAGGGCTAATTCTGCGACAGTCATCCCGTGTCGCAGGGCAATGGGTGCGCGCCCCACGAAAGAAGAGAGGCTGGGATCAAGGACGGGGCCAGATGCATCAATGCCAGAAATGGGATTGGGTCGGTCCAGAACGAGAACCGGAATATTGAGCGCTGCGCATGCAATCAGGCAATCAAAAAGCGTCCATATATATGTATAAAATCTTGATCCTGTATCTTGAATGTCAAATACAAGCATATCAATATCGGATTTATTGATTATATTCTTTAAGTCATTACCGTTTTTCATGTAAATATCATATACGGTGCAGCCTGTTTCCGGATCCTGTCTTTCAGGTTCGGAAAATCCAGCGCGCATTGAGCCACGAAATCCATGTTCCGGTCCAAAAATGGCTTTTAATTGTAAAAAGGGGATTTCGTGAAAGCAGTCCACAATAGATTTCAAAGAGTTATCCACGCTGGAGACATTCGCGACAACCCCGATTTTATGTCCCTTCAAAACCGAGAAATCTGTTTCCCTGAGTTTTTCGAAACCTGTTTTTACGGAAATGTCTTTCGTACATGCGGTCTCAATGTGTGATTTTGCGTGAGATGAGGAAATCCCTGTAACGGACGCGCCACCTAAACCGACAATAATCTGTCGAGCATGTTTGCCTAATCGACGGCGACTGATTTTCGTCATGGATGTAATTCTTTTCAAGAATTAATTTTGAATAGCATTAAAAATATTTTTTAAATATCATGTATTTTCGATAATTTATTGAGTAATATTTCTATATTATTTGCAATGTAGTGACTGGATGAGGTGGG
The DNA here is from genome assembly GCA_012517935.1 of Acetobacter sp. GTDB lineage: Bacteria > Pseudomonadota > Alphaproteobacteria > Acetobacterales > Acetobacteraceae > Acetobacter. The sequence continues at coordinate 2,251 of JAAYUA010000096.1, forward strand.
CATATTTCGAGTCATTGCAAATTCTTCCCAAGATGACGAACTATTATGCGTTTAACGAAGCGGAGGAACAATATGATAACTATTTCAAATTTGTTGTGACAAATGAACACTATGTTATGGGTTGCAGAGAGTGAGTCGTCGAATGTCGTGGAGAAATTATCTGTATTGGAAGTGGAAAATAGAATTTTTCCAAATTTTAAATAAAAAACAAAATATAGAAGTTTTGTTAAAGTAAATACAAAAAAATTCACAAGATAAATCATTAGAGCGTGAATTTTAAATTTTTATTACAGAATAATGAAGATAAATGAATTTTCGATGCGTCATAAAAACATCACAAGACGTTTCCTTGTCGATGTCCTTATGAAGGCGCCTGTCAAATTCTAATCGCGCCAGGAATTTCAAAGGGCACCGGGAATTACTCAATGAACAAGTTTAAAATTCCGCTCGTTATGACAACCTGCCTCACGGCTTTTCTCTCCCATCAGGCTATTGCGCATTCACACAAATCTTCTGCCAAGCATCATCAGGCAAAGTCTGTGGGGCAGACATCCTCGTCGTCTGGGAAGATGTTGCCGCAAGACGTCAGGAAGATTGATTCTTCTAAAAAAACGGCCTCTGTTCAGTCGCCGACGCCAGAAAGTGAAGCGATTGTTGTGCTTGGAGCGGGATCGTCTCGTGAAACGCAGTCTGTTTCCCGCACGGCGCTTATGGAATACACGCCCGGCACCAGCCCTTTCAAAGCGCTTTCCAAACTTCCCGGAGTCATGTTCACTTCATCGGATCCTTTGGGTTCCTATGAATGGTCACAGCAGATCATTATTCGTGGGTTTGATCAAAGCCGCCTTGGTTTCACCATGGATGGAATGCCTCTGGGTAATCTTGCCTATGGAAACGACAACGGTCTTTCGATCGGACGTGCTCTCCAGACAGAAAATAACGGACGTGCAACCCTGAGCCAGGGAGCCGGTTCCGTTGATGTTGCGGCCTCGAATGATCTGGGAGGAGCGCTGCAATTCACCTCTATCGATCCGACAGATAAATTCGGTGTTGACGTTGCGGGAACGGTTGGTTCGGCCAGCACGTGGCGCACTTTCATGCGCGTCAATACAGGAAAGCTCCCGGGTGGAGGCAAGTTATATGTTTCTTATGATTATCAGGATGCGAATAAGTGGAAAGGGGATGGTCAGCAGAGGCAGCAGCAAGCCAACGCAAAATTTATTCAGCCCCTCAGCGAGAATGTAAAGTTGACACTGTTTGGGGACTGGTCCAAACGGCAGGAGAATGACTATCAGGATCTCTCGTTGGCTACGATTGGAAAATATGGTTACCGTGTTGATAATATCACCGGAAACTATGCTTTGGCCAAAGAGATCGCCTCAGCTTATCAAAATGGGACACCCTATCCGGCGGGAATAGGCTCTACAAATTATGGTAGCCCTGCCGATTTTGTTTATTACAACGCAGCTGGTCTTCGGCAGGATGCATTGGGCTATGGTCGTCTCGACGTCCAGATCAATGATCGCCTTAAGGGCTATGCAATGGTCTATGGCCATACCAACAACGGTGAAGGCGCTTGGGTTACGCCTTATCAGGCTACACCAGCAGGGCTGGGAGGTTCGCCGCTTTCCGTTCGGACCACAGAATATGACATCCATCGTGAAGGTTTCATGGGTGGGCTGACCTATCATATCGGCAATCATACGATTGAAGGTGGTTTCTGGTTCGAAAACAACGACTTTGAACAGGCACGAAGATTCTATCCGCTTGGCGAAAATGGCACCCCTAACAGTCTGTACTGGTATAAGAACAACTGGTTCGCCACGCAGTGGCAAGGGGCATTCAATACAAAAACCTATCAGGTTCATTTGCAGGATACCTGGCAGATTACCAGTCAGCTCAAGCTGAATTACGGTTTCAAGTCTCTGATTGTCGACAATCGCGCTCGCCAGATCGGCGCGAATATTCTCGGTGTCAAAGGCCCGGATGGTTATCCATCAGGCTCAATTCAGGCAGCAAATGGCTTTCTGCCACAACTTGGCGCAAATTATCGGATTAATGCTCATAACGAAATCTTCGCTGACTTCTCCCGTAACATGGCAGCATTTGATAATTCACAGACTGGAGCGACCAGTCCTTTTGCGACCACGATTGCTGGATATAATGCTATTAAGGGCAGCTTGAAGCCCGAGATGTCCTACACTGAAGAACTCGGATATCGCTACCATGATCGTAAAATCCAGGCTTCTTTAACCGGATATTACGTTGAATTTGAAAACCGCCTGCTGACGATTACGCAAGGCACGGGAATTCAGGGAAATGCGTCGGCCCTTGCCAATGTTGGCGGGGTGACAGCCCGTGGTATTGATGCGGCTTTCAATTATAACTTTGCGCCGCACTGGTCTCTTTATGCTTCCTATGCCTTCAATGATTCACGTTACAATGATAATGTAGTCAGCGGCGCTACGGTTTATAACATTAAAGGGAAGCGTGTTGTGGCAATGCCACGCAATCTTGCCAATGTTCAGATCGGTTATGATGACGGAAGCATCTGGGGCAACGTCAACATGCAATTTCAGGACAAAAGAACCTATACTTACACGAATGATGCATGGGTTCCTTCCAATGAAATCTTCAATCTGAATCTTGGTTATCGTTTCCATTCGCAGAACATTGTTCTGAGCGGTCTGGATGCTCAAATCAACGTATCCAACCTTTTCAATAAACATTATGTGGCAACCGTAGGCAGTAACGGCTTCCAGTTCTCCGACCCGGATCATACCTTCGCAACACTTCAGGCGGGTTCTCCGCGCATGGTGTTCTTCACATTACGCAAGCATTTCTGATCAATCAGTTCGGAGGTTGTCTTTGTCTGCATTCTTCGGGTCTGCGACTGCAGGCCGACGGAATTTCCTCCGTTTTGCGGCAACCCTTGCCGCAGGAGGAATGCTTCCGGAAAACCTGCATCGTGCGCTGGCTATTCCGGCGCATCGTGCAACTGGAACCATCAAGGATGTCGAGCATGTCGTCATTCTGATGCAGGAAAACCGCTCTTTCGACCATTATTTCGGGTGTTTATCCGGAGTGCGCGGTTACGGAGATCCGCGTGCGGAAAGAAGGCGGGATGGAAAAAGCGTATTTGAGCAGCCGGACGGGAAGGGGGGATATATTCAGCCATTTCGTTTCGAGACGGCACATACATCGAGTGCCTGTCTGGCGAGTTTAGATCATTCCTGGAAGGGCTCTCAAAAGGAATGGAATCATTGGGACAGTTGGGTTCCACATAAAAGCCCTATAACCATGGGGCATTTCACTCGGGCTGAAATTCCATATTATTATGCATTGGCAGATGCTTTTACTGTCTGCGATGCTTATCATGCTTCCATTTTTGGTCCGACAAATCCAAACCGCCTCTATTTTTTCTCAGGAACAAACGGACTTGCTGTAGGGAATGATGGAAAGCAGGCCGTAGAAAACGTTGATGATGGTAACTGGACGGCGGATATAGCCAAAGACAAACCTGATTTTGTTGCTTTTGACTGGGAAACCTATCCTGAACGGCTTCAGGCAGCAGGTGTGACGTGGAAAGTGTATCAGGAATACGATAATTTTGGCGATAATCCTCTCGCGTCATTCAAATCGTTCCGCAATATTTCCAGAAATTCATGGCAGTTTCAGAAAGCGCGATCGATTGCTGCAGGATCCACTTCCGAGAATATGAATACATCAGAAGGTCACTACCTGATTGATTCTTTTGCACGGGATGTTGCCGATGGGACTTTACCTCAGGTTTCCTGGATCGTTCCGCCTGCGTCCCTGTCTGAACATCCGAATGCACCACCAGGCTATGGCGAATTCCTGATTTCCCGGCTGATGGATATTTTCGTTCAACATCCAGAGGTTTGGGCCAAGACCGTATTTATTCTCAATTATGATGAGAATGATGGTTTCTTTGACCATGTTCCACCTCCTGTTCCGGCTTTGGATGCACAAGCCGGAAAAAGCACAGTGAGTGTTGATGGGGAGAGTTTCCATGGTGAACCCGTGGGTTTGGGACCACGCGTTCCAGCGATTATCATCTCTCCGTGGACCAAAGGGGGATGGGTCAACTCTCAGATATTCGATCATACGTCTGTTCTGCGTTTTCTCGAAGCGCGATTTGGTGTCGAAGCACCGCTTGTGACGCCGTGGCGACGTTCCGTTTGCGGTGATCTCACATCGGTATTTGACTTTGCCAATCCAGATACAGTGTGGACAGCTTCTCTTCCCGAGACAGAAAATTACCTCAAGGAAACGCGCCATAGTTGCACATTGCCGCCACCGAAAATTCCCGTTCTGCAAACATTCCCAGTGCAGGAAGCAGGACAGCGTCCAGCCCGTTCCCTACCTTACGAACTTCATGCAAACCTGATGACTTCCGGTGTCATTCGTCTCGCAAATCATGGCACGATTGGAGCCGTTCTGCGTTTGCGTGATGCAAATGGGGTGAGGCATTTTACTTTGGGTGAGGGAACCGTTCTTGAGGCGCCTTTCAGTGGAAGCGCAACACTTCACGGACCAAACGGTTTTTTCCGGATGTTTGGAGAAAATGCTCTGATTGCATCGCTTGGAATTGCTCCCAAAGTAGACGTAATGACACTGTCATTGCGTGGAGTGACGGAGAGCCCGCATCTTGTCTCCATTTATAACGCCCACACTGGACATGTTGCGCAAATATCGGTTTCAGGTAGTAAGACTGAAGAAATTTCAGTGCCGATTTCCGAGCAGGATCATTGGTATGATCTTGCCATCACACAAGATGGAAAACCTCTTCTGCACTTTGCAGGTCATGTTGAAACCGGATATCCGAGCCGCACTGATCCGTTGATTGGTCAGAGCAGGGTATAATATCCTTTTAAATTTCTTGTGAAATCCATGGATTGATCGGATTGGGCTCTGAGAGGGTACCTGATCCGGCCTTCTATCGTGATATGAATGCCAGTGAAGAGTTTTCTCGTATCTGTTTTCGACTGATCAAGCGAAATCAGCCCCGCTCGGTTGCCCGATCTGGTGCTTATGCGTTTTCAAGTCGGAGATTGTCACGGTTGGCATATGGAGAAGCCGTTTCATCGTTTCAGATCGTGGGTGATGCCAGATGATTTATGAGTTTGATCTGGTTCGATGATCGTTCGAATAAGCGCATCTCTGCGATTCCTCGATGCTCCGATTTTTTGGAGGAAATGACTGTTTTCCTCGACAACATGGGAGAAACATCAAACGCTGACAGGTTGCCCCATGGCAGATCGTTGTCGTTGCAGCCTGTTTCTTCAAGAATCGGTTTATCGAGAGAGTTTTCAGTCGGGCTATGGTATGTTGGGATTTGTCATACTATAATTCATATATGACTGACACCTTGCCACCATGCCCGAAATGTTCGTCCATCTATACCTATCAGATGGACTCCCTGTTGACTTGCCCTGAGTGCGGATACGAATGGCAGGAAGGGGGCGCTGATCAATCGGAAGCTGGTGGCCCGGAAGTCCGCGACAGTGTCGGTAACCTGTTGCAGGACGGTGATACAGTGACAGTTATCAAGGATCTGAAGATCAAAGGATCTTCTTCTGTGGTGAAGGTTGGCACCAAGGTTCGGGGTATCCGATTGGTAGACGGCGATCATGACATTGACTGCAAGATTCCCGGGGTAGGGCAGATGGGCTTGAAGTCTCAATTCGTCAAAAAAGTTGCAGGTTAAGCACGATCTATTGGTCTGCTGTTCGACTTCAAGTGATCGAATGCCGATATATGACTTTGCCCGGCAGGGAAAAAGTGGCTGACGCCGTCGGAATATCGCCGACGAGGATTGCAGAGGCCGCAACATAATGAACGATGGCGGCGTTGCCAAAGCAAATATCCTTCCTGGACATTGACGCCATCAAGCAATCAGTCCGCCATTTTCCCAGACATCACACAGGAATATTCCCGTAAGGCCTGGCAGGAATTCCGTTGCACGGTTATAGTCTTATGATGATGTTGCGACGGTGCAAGATAGCAAGCGGCACGGTCATTGCTGCCAGAAAGATCAATGAAAAAAGGAATGATGCCATATTGGGAAATGGCAGACACGATAAAAAAAGATTTGAATAAAGAAAGTCATAGAGAGAGCCCGGCATGGTGGATGGTGCCGGAATGAACATCAAGGTTTTGACCACGAACCCGCTGAGCAGAAAAGCGACGATGGCATTTGTGCCGAAAATGGACAAGAATGAAAGAACATGACCTGTAATCCGGTTTCTGTCCTGAAAACGTCGGATATCGAACATCCAGTCGAACAGAGCCAGAAGCAGCAGGGCCGTGCCGGATGTGACCAGAACAAAGGGACTGCTCCACAGGGCTTTGTTGATGGGAGTGGTGTAACTCCAGAGCAGACCAGCAACAAGACTGATACTTCCGGTGCCAAGAAGCAGGGCAAGTCTCCGTTTTGCAGGCAGAGCTCGGTTGCGGAAGAGCTGTCCTGCCAGAACGCCGCTCAGGACCGATGCGCAGGCTGGGAATGTGCCGAGAAACCCTTCTGGGTCCCAGGTCTTTTCATACAGAACACCTGTGTGCAGGGTGTTCAGCATCCAGTGTGATATGATGCGGTCCAGCCATGCCGCCAGATTGGCTTCCGGGTCGAACATGGGAATATCCCGTCCCGGCAGGCCGATGCCCGGAACAGGCACGAGGCAAAGCATGATCCACCAGCTGAGCAGGATGATGCCAGTTATAATCAGCAGGATCATGGTTTTACGAGTGACCATATATAGAAGAGCCACAAGGCCGTAGCACAGGGCGATGCGTGTCAGCACTCCGAACAGGCGCAGATGCCCAAGGTGGAAATGTGGATAGGCACTGAGCAGCAGTTTGAGTGAAATAAGCAGGAAGACCCGTCGCAGGATATGCCCGGCCAGCATGATCCGATTTTCGCCAGAGGCGAGACGGCGATCAAGCGCGAAGGGTATGACGCAGCCCATCAGGAACAGAAAGAACGGAAAGACGAAATCCGCAGGCCGGCAGCCATTCCATGCAGCGTGTTGCAGGAACGGCCAGACATGGCTCCAGTCGCCGGGCGTGTTGACAATGATCATGAACGCGATCGTTGCCCCCCGCATGGCGTCGATAGAGACAATGCGAGGGATGGCAGGCGTTCTGATGGTGCTGGTCATAGGGATCAGAAGTGGGCCTGAGCTTTGATGAACATGTAGCGGCCCGTGTAATCATACATGCCGGGAGCGGTATTATAACTTCCATTTGCATAGAAATTTGGATCACGACCGGCGATATTCTTGACCCCGGCTGTCACGGTGTACCAATCGCCCCGATAGGTGACCATGACGTCATGATACCAGGCCTGATTGGTCTTCCACCATTCGGACAAACCCGGCCCGTAGGATGTATTGGGATAGAAAGTGAAACCGTCGATGAAGCGCACCATATAGGTCAGGCTCCACGGACCATGGGTAAAGGCCGCGGTGCCGTTGGCAACCCATTTCGGAGGCCCTCCATCCGTGCCCAGATAGCTGATCATCGCCTGCCCATCCTGGCTTTGCGATTTATAGGCCATGACGTCCTGAATGTCGGCGCCGAAGGACAGAGAGTTTACAAAGTCGATTGCGTGGACATAGGATGCATTGATATCCACCCCATCCTCAATGAAGGCGCCGGTATTGGTGTGCAGGCGCGACACGGGATAAAGCTGCCCGTTCACATCCCGTCCATGCAGGATAGAACAGTAGGGACTGGAAAGGTTGGTGCTCTCGTAACAACCATTCAGTTCTGCTGGCAGAGATGGGTAACCGATGGTTTCGGTAATATGCGTATGGAAATAATCAATCGTTGCTGTCAGTCCTGGCAGGAAGCGCGGGGTCAGGATTGTGCCGATGGTATAAGTACGTGACAGTTCCGGTTGCAGTTCGGCATTGCCGCCGGTCGTGTATTTCAGTGATCCATTCGTTTGCTTGAACGTGTTGGGGTTAATCCCCTGTGATCGGCAGTTTGCCGCGATAGTGGACTGTACGGCGCTGGGATAGGTGCCGATATACGCACAGGGATCACGGGTGCCAGTCAGGCTGACAACCTTGGCTTTGTACAGATCCTGGATGGTTGGTGCGCGGAACCCGGTGGCCAGGTTTGCCCGGAAGCTGATGTCACTGGTCGGAGCATAGATCAGCCCGGCGTGCCAGTTATAGGTCTGCCCAAAAGTATTATAGTTGGAAAAACGCCCCGAAACTTCAGCTGACAGAGCCTTGGCTGCTGGCAGGTCACGCAGGAGCGGAATGCTGAGCTCCCCGAAGACCTCGGTCACGTTATAACCGCCGCCGGTATCCCCACGAACCGAGTTGGAATTCAGGCCTTCTTTATCTTCCCAGGAAGAGTGGAAATAGCCATCCAGACTGCGATGTTCGACGCCAAGAGCGATGCCCAGAGGGCCATAGGGAAGTTTGGCAAGATGCTTGTTGGCGACGGTAAACTGCACATCGCGCATTTCCTGTGCGGAAGGGTAGATATCAGTAAAGCCGATATAATTTGCGGCGGCCTCTGACATGGTGCCGCTGAACGGATTATAGGGCGCGCAGCCAGCGATGCTGGCACACAGATTGGGGTCATAATAGCCAGTTGTCGAGCCAGCACCCCCAGTCTGGTGAAACCCCATGGCATTTTCCATGTTGCGCCAGTTGACCTGCTGACTTTCCGACGATTTTGTAATTGTTTTCCCATAGGAAAAGAAGAAATCGTAAGTCCAGCCGTGGGTGTGTGGCAGTTCGCCACGGGCTCCGCCGGTGAACTGGAAATAGTCAATCCGGTCATTGTCGTAACGCCGGCCAAGCCCGAACATGCGTTGATACATCGCGACGTCCTGCTGGAATGGATTGCCGGGTTCACCAGCGGGTACGACCATGGCGCCGGAATTGCCCGTCAGTGTGGTGGCGGGTGTCGCGATATACATTGGCGTGCCATACCCGTTTGTCTGGGTATGTGAATAATTTCCGGTCATATAGAGTTGCAGATTGTCATTGACGTCGAAGTGACCGGTGGTTGCGATCGATCCAATCTGCTGTTCAGAAATGATCTGATTGTCTTTTGAATAATCGTAATTATCGCTCCACTGATATGGACGATAACCACCGTTTCCGTTGGAAATGACTGATTGTGCTACGCCGTCGCTCGATGCAGTCAGAGGAGGACCACCATTCACGGCGGCGAAGACAGGCTGGGGTCCATATTGCGACCCGAAATATTGTGGGGAACCGGGCGGGTTGTTCACCTTGGCTTCCTGCATCGACCATTTGCGCTGGTCGGCAGCAAAGGGCGCCTGATAGTTATAGGATCCGGCAATTGTGAAATTGCCGCGGTCATGCATAAAATTGAAACCGTGAGCCACCGTCACGGCAGCTGTCTGATTATCACCATGCTCGCTGATGCCACCATTGGCTGTGATTGTTGTGCCGGTGTAATTCTTCTTGAGAATGATGTTGACCACACCGGCAATGGCGTCTGATCCATAGGTTGTCGATGATCCATCCTTCAGGATTTCGATCCGGTCAATCATGGCTGGCACGATGGCGTTTACGTCGGGGCAATCCACACTGCCATTGCCGTTGACCATGCGATGTCCATCAACCAACACCAGAGTGCGTGCGGTGCCCAGATTGCGGATATTCAGACATGATCCGCCGGCATTGCTGAAGGTATTTCCGGAAAAGCCCATGGATGGGATGTGGGCGAAGATCTCGCCTGTGGTCATGGATGGGGATTGCTGGATCTGGTCAGCGGTGATCATGGTTACAGGCTGAATCTGGGCGGTGGCTTGGGCACCCAGATGTGTGCCGACGACTTCCAGTGTCTCACTGTTGTCCTTGGCCTTGCCATGCAGAACCTTGGTTTTCTTTTGTGCGTGATTGATGATGCTCTGGCCTGTGGTGGTTCCTGGTATCGAAATGACCTGGGCCATGACGTTACCGGCCCACAGACATGACAGGGCAGATGTTCCAAGAAAGACAGATATTTTCGTGAAGTCTCTGATTCTTGCCATGCTCTGCGTTCCTGGAATCTGGTTATGTTTCGGTATTAAAGTGTTTCTATATCGAACCAAATATGTCCATTCCAAAAAGGTTATTCTCATATAACGTCAGGCTAACCGTTGGGGCCTGATATGTCGTTATGGACGCAATTTTTCTGGCATTCGTCCAAGTCTGATTGCAGGTATAAATTTTGAAATATTTTGTTAATAAAAGTATTTTTCTGATTTTTTATTACATGTGAATATGGCAATGATCAGAAAGGGAAATATGGTAATTCGGTCATGCTAAGTATGTGATCAGGGGAGAGAATTGTAACGAACGTTACGCAGATTGATGATCGTTCTACATTGGGGGGTGGTGTTGCGGTAGAATCCGGTTCAATACCGGTTGTGGTTCTGCATTGATAATCACATTGCCCATCTCTTTTATGGCGTTGTGAGTGGTGCATCACCTTCGCGCTGGTTCGAGCTGCGGTGTTTCTGTGAATGTCTGCGTTAATGATGGAAGGTTATATGACGTTTGACCGTGGCTTGCGCAGCTGTGAAAGGGGTGTTGGTGTTACGAGTTGGAGCAATATAAATATTCACGGGTGCGCATTAATTTCTGGCTGATTTTTTGCCGGTCATTTTTCTGAATACAGCGGAAAAATGCCATTTTCTAAAAGGATTATTATGAATGACAGGCAGGGAGGCATGATGCAGAGATACAGGTGGGTCGTGAGTCTTGGGAGCGTACGTTTGCCGCTGGGAATACTCGAATTCTCTATTATTGCACTGTGGATGATCAGATCATGACGCGTAGGGATGACCCATTTTCTGCGCTGATTCCTGCTCCGAACGATCATGGTCCACTCTATTCGCTGCTGGGTGCTCGCCTGCGGACTTTGATTGCTGATGGTGAATTGCGCCGAGGCGATGCCGTGCCGTCTGAACGTGATCTTGCGGAACTGACCGGTCTATCACGCGTCACGATTCGACGGGCACTGGCTGATCTGGTGAAGGAAGGGTTGTTGTATCAGAAGCCTGGTGTGGGCACATTCGTGGCGGGGCGTATTGAACAGCCGCTTTCTATCCTGATGAGCTTTTCGGAAGATATGCGTCTGCGAGGACATCAGCCGGGTTCGGTGTGGCTGAGCAAGACCGCCTGTCGTGCCAGCCCGGTCGAGGCCATGGCATTGGGGGTGGCACCCGGTGCGCCGGTGTTGAGACTGAAGCGCATCCGTACTGCAGATGGCCTGCCGCTGGCTATTGAGACAGCTGTGATTGCACAGGATTTTCTGCCAGATACTGAACTGGTAGGAGATTCACTCTATGCGGCACTGAAAGCGCGTGATCTGATTCCGATCCGGGCATTGCAGTGCATCCGTGCCCGTATTGCTGCCCCGATGGAACAGGATTTGCTTGGTCTTGGTGGGCCAGACGCCGTGCTGGAAATTCGCCGCCAGTCCTATCTGGCCGATGGTCGGGTTTTGGAGGTCACCTTTTCATCCTATCGTGCTGACCAGTATGATTTTGTCGTGGAGTTACGCACGGCATCAGGCGGTGGTTGAAGCTTGTCTGGTTGATGTAATTCTTTGATCCGACCAGTTTCAAGTAAAAAGCCAAAATGCGGGTTTTTTTAAAACCCGCATCCAGGTATATTTGTGCTGATCAGGCAGAACGGCCGACCGAGATCATTGCCTGCTCTTCAGTAAGATACGGTCCTGCTGCCTTTACCGTCAGGGAGAGAATGCCCATTTTACCGTGCTTCAGAGAGTCACCCAAAAGCAAAGTTGCATTTCCATTTGTCCAGGCTACGCCTTCCCATTCCATATCAGCATGCCAGCCTTCGGGCTTTTCTGCTTGCAAGTGTGATGTGATGTCAAATGTCTCTCTGCCGGAGAATAACTGGATATTCCCTATAGCAATCCCCATATATCGACGATCATCGACAAACGGACCGATAACATCAGCAGGACGGCTGGCACGAGAAACAAGCCGCACGGATTGAATTTCTGAGGGCAGCATGAAGCTGTAATTTTCTGATGTGCGACGCATGGGATGAATAATTGCGCCGGTTTCTGTCACCAGATGTAAATCTGGATCGTTGGTCAGTTCCATTGTCCGAACTGCTGCCTGTCCGGTGGACACCAGATCTTGCCGTGCTTCAATAGCGCGATAAAGCGGTTCGACAAACGAACGGTCAACCTCCAGAGGTGCTCCTGAATCGTCTTGCCAGCTTTTGACCGTTCCATGCAGGAGAGCGACTTTACCTTCCTGGCGGAAAGTCGAGCGATTTCCGGTATCAAGGTAACTTTCGGTCAGCATGCCGTCTGCCATAATGACAGAATGCTGATCCGTTTCTACATGATAATAATCATACGAAGGTATCGATTTATCATAAAAAACGGACACACCATTAACCAGCATACGGACTGGCACAAATCTGTCTCTGAAGAACAGGCAATGTTCGGCAGTGATCAACATATCTTTATGAGGAATGTTTTCTGCGATGGCATTTTTCAGGATGCGAACAGGCCATCCGGCTTCATCGTCAGGAAGATCATGACGCGCAGTCACATGAGCTTTTCCAACCCAGACTACAGGACGCACTATGTCTTTTTTGTTCAGCCAGTCAAAGGTAATAACTTCATCCCCGATGCGAACATCTTCGACTGCAACTTCACCAGTTGTGGTGCGGATCATGCTCCCAGCAAGGAAACAGGCACCGATATAGGTATTGCCGTTTGCATAAGTGATTTGAAGAGGATTTTTAGATAAATCCTGTGAGTTAACTGAATTATTATAGACGCCCGCAGGAACCTTTGCTCCATCGGCAATAGTCACTGTGTATGTTGCGACAATGTTCCCACTGGTATCATTTAAGGTAACGGTCCGTGAATTCCCACCATTGTCCTTGATGACGTATCCAGAAATGGCAGTCGTGGTATCTTGTAGTTCGATCGTATCTTTGGCGGGATCATAGCCCGTGATTGTTGTCCCGGATAGATTGATGAGGGTTCCTCCACCATTAAGGACAAGAGTGCCTCCTCCTGTCGTGAAATTGACGGTGGTACCCTGAAGCAGACTAATCAGCTGTGTATTGCCGTTATACGTGCCGCTATAACCGATATTGATGGTGGAACCACTGAGCGCACCAGCAACCAAACCTCCTGAGAAAGAAGCGGTGCCACCATAAATGTCTATGGTAATCGCAGTTGCCGCATTGACA
>JAAYUA010000097.1 GCA_012517935.1 Acetobacter sp.
GTGACTGCGATAAATTCCCTGCGTCAGGCAGGGAGCAGCGCTATCCGCGCGGCGTTTGAAGCAGCGGAAGAGCGTTTCCGGCCGGTCATGGCGACTGCTCTGGTGGCCAGTCTGGGATTTATTCCCATGGCCGTGTCGAACAGCGCCGGTGCTGAGGTCGAACGGCCATTGGCCACGGTTGTGATCGGAGGCCTGATCTCATCGACTCTTCTGACGCTTTTGGTGCTGCCATCGCTCTATGCTCGTGTCATGAAAAATCGCATCTTATGAAGATCCTGATCATTGAAGATGAAAGTGCGCTTGGTTCGGCTGTCAGGGATCGTATCCGGCAGGCAGGCCATGTTGCTGACTGGTTCAGAACCCTTGCAGACGCCCGTGCGGCGCTGCAGGCTTCGTCTTATGATTTTCTTTTACTGGATCTCGGTCTTCCGGATGGCAATGGTCGGGATCTGTTGCGGGAAATCCGTCGTGATCGTTCCCCGCTGGCGATTCTGATTACGACAGCCCGGGATCAGGTCAGTGACAGGATCGCAGGTTTGTCGGACGGTGCGGACGATTATATCGTCAAACCCTATGATCTTGATGAACTCGTCGCTCGCATCGAGGCTGTCGCCCGGCGTTATGTGGCTCTGCCCGATAATGTCGTGACGATTGGCGATATCGAAATTGATCTCTCCCGGCGGCAGCTCAGGCACAATGGGCAGGATGTTGATCTCTCCGCACGGGAATGGGCCATTGTCGAGCTTCTCGCCCGCCGTCCGGGTGCGTTGTGTAGCCGTGAACAGATCGAAGACGCTCTTTATGGTCTCAGTGATGATGTCGAAAGCAATGCCATTGAGGTTTTCATCAGCCGGATACGCAAGAAAACAGAAGCAGGTCTGATCGTGACAGTCCGCGGGCGAGGCTACAGCCTTGCAGGAACGGTCCCGCGATGAAGCGCTGGAGTCTGGCGTCCCGCATCGTCTCCGGAACTCTGATTATTGTGCTGAGTGCGCTGATGCTTCTCAGTATCCTCGTTGCCGCTTTTACCCGTTATGAAGTTACAGAGCGTCTCGACAACTCCTTGCAGGAAGTGGCAGAGCGTCTGGAATTTGTCATTGGTGAACTGGATAAACGCGATCAGGGTTTGCCTCAGCCGGGAGGACAGGTTGCTCGCTTGCCTGGTGTAAATCGACGCACTCTGGCTTATCAGATCGCTTCGACAGACGGTTTACTTGAAGTTCGATCGCAGAATGCGCCGGAGACGCTGTTTGTTCCGCATCTGGAAGCGGGATTTTACAATATTCCAGAATTTCGGGTCTATATCGTACCGTCCGTCTCCGGCCATCATTATATTCTGGTGGGTGAGCCGACATTTCATAGAAATGAAGCAGTCAGGCGGGCCATTCTGATTTCCGTCCTGCCGATGGTGATTTTTTTTCCGGCGATCTGGATTCTGGTTCGGTGGCGCGTGCGTCGCGCCATGCAGCCTCTCACAAGTCTTCAGCAGGAAATCAGAAGTCGAGGCGGGGCAAATCTGACGCCTATTCCGCCACTGGATCTGCCCGTAGAGCTTGTCGCGATTCATTCTGCCGTCAATCTTCTGCTGGAACGTCTGAAAATGGCACTTTCGACCGAACGTGCGTTCGCAGCCAATGCAGCCCATGAACTTCGGAATCCGATTGGCGCCCTTCTGGCGCAGGTGCAGATTCTGAGAGGTTTCCTTCAGCACTCGGAACATGAAGAGCGGGCAACGACCATTATGCATCAGGCCCGCAGGATTGGCCGGATGATGGAAAAATTACTTCAGTTATCACGGGTAACATCGGGGATTGCTCTTACAGAAGATAGATTTGATCTGGTGCCTGTCATTCGGTTTCTGGCGCAGGAACTTGAGCGGGAGAAAGATCAGATGATCAAACTTTCAGGAGCGTCTCATCTCATGATTCGGGGGGACATGGACACCGCTGGAATCCTGTTTCGCAACCTTCTGGAAAATGCAGTTCTTCATGGCACGTCACTGGAGCCGGTGCGTCTGCTCGTCACAGACGATTCAAAGGTTCTGATTTTCAATGACTGTGATCCGCTCACGCCGGAAATTTTGCAGGATATGGAAAAGCCGTTCGTGAGAGGAAAAACAGATGCCGAGGGGAGTGGTCTCGGGCTGGCGATAGTTCGACAGGTCTCTCATCAACTTCAGGCTGATATCACAATCACCTCTCCCATTCCGGGAACAGAAAGGGGGATTGTCATTACAGTTCACTTCCCACCCAGCGACATCGACGCGGAGGCAAGATCTGAAGAGATCGTAGCCGGGTTCCCCGTCTGACCCATTGCTTGACGACACCATTTTTTGCCCGATCCCGGGCTTTATCCTGGAACCAGATTGCGACCCGTTTGCCGTGTGACAGATGGTCAGTGTAGGAATTCAGACGATATCCAGGATCGCGGTAGAGCCTCTTGGATAGGCGAGGAAAACAGATCGCTTTTTCCTAGGTTGCGTCATTTCATCGCAGATAGAGGGATGCGTTGAGAAAAAAACTGCGAGAGTATATGGCGCAAATGAGAGACTGGATAATGAACATTGTGAAGCGCTGAAACCGTAATAAAGGTTTTTTGTATGGTTTAGGAGAGATGTTGAAGCAACATCTCTCTTCTTACAGATATTCGCAGAATGCCTTGAAAAACTAGTCAGACTGATTTCTACCTCAGGTCTTAAGACAAGGTCTTGGAATGACATTCATGTTCAGACTTTCCTCAGTTATTCAATCCGACTGAAATTCCAGCAAATACACCGAATCCATCTCCAGGTTGCATCACTGCGAGTTGTTGTCCGTTAGCTATGTATCCAGGCACTACGATGGATGCGTAATGTTTGTTGGCCAGATTGTTGAATGACAGGAACACCTGACGATGCTTTCCGGGCCATTCATAGCCAATATTGGCATTATAGATATGATAGGAAGGCGCGAAATATGTATCGTCATAAGAACCGGAAACCTTTGACGAAACCTGCGCACTGAAGCCTGCATAGAAACCATTTTTCAGATCCAGGCGGGCTTCTCCCTGATAAAAATGTGCTGGAATGCCCGGAAGTTTATTGTGCCCGAAAACAGCATCATTTTTGAAATAAAAATCCTGGTAAGTATAGGACTGTCGCAGGCCTAGTGTTCCACCGGACCATTTATACAGGTCTGTCTCAAGCGAAGCCTCCACACCTTGATGCACAGTGGGAGATGCATTCGAATAAGTCGCATTTCCGTAAAGCTGTGACAGTGGAGTCATGACTGACAAGAGTTCGTTCCTCACGGAGGAATGGTAGTATGTCAGGCTCCATTTGTTGTGTAGCCAGTCACCTGTCGTGCCGATTTCATAAGTTGTTGCTGTCTGGTTTTCGAGCCTGGCTCCCGTTGCCGTCAAACCTGCGGCTGGTCCACTCGTGTAGTTGGCACCAGACAGAAGCTGCCAGTCATTAGGTGGCTGAAAACTGCGGCTGACATTTCCATAAACAGAGACATGCGGACTGATGACATATCGAAATCCTCCGCGCGGAGTAAAGCCCACGGCTGAAGTGCTGAGAGAGCTTTGCGTTGGATATGTCACTGCCGTAGAGCGTTGCACAAAGTCCAGAGCCCCTGCGGCTGTCAGCCAGAAATTATGAAAGAGTTCGAAGTTATCTCTGATGTGGAAATAATTGTCTGTTCCGCCATAGGTGGCGTGTCGGAGCTTTGTTCCGAGAGGAAGGCCGGCATAAGCGCCTGTATATGTCCGTGTACGGGTGGTTTGCCAGGCATCCATATCGCTATATGTGTCGATCCCAAACAGTGTGTCGTTGCTGTGTCCCCACAGCTTGTCTTTTCGGCTGTATCGGATCACGCCAGCAATCGTCTTGTAACCCCAAATGCCGGCGGTTGTACCGTTTTCAATATCAATTGGAGCATCCTGATAATCCATTCCCACTTCAAGTTTGGACTTGTCATCGATCCGGATGGTCGTCATGTTTCCATACCATTTTGAGCCCGGCTGAATGCGTTTGGAATGCAGCGCAACGTAAGTCGATTGTGCCTGCTTGGGGTTATCAATGATCTGATCGCGTGTCAGAAAGCCTGGATAACCGTTTTGAGTCTGACGATACCGGAAGAAAAACCGCGTGGAGATCTTGCTATTAAACCGGTATCCATAGTTCGCGTTAACACCGAAACTGCTTGCTGCTGTCTGCTGCTGATATCCGCCACGATAGGATTTGGTGATACTGACATAATAGTCAGATTTCCCGATGACTTTTCCCGAGCTGATCTGCTGTTTGTTATAGTTGAAGCTTCCGGCTTCCGCGCGAACCTGAAATAGGTCGGCATCATAACCTGTAGGGGTTACGTAGTTGATGGCACCACCTAGCTGTAGGCCACCATAATCGAACGCATTGGCTCCACGAAGTACTTCCGTATAACGCACGCCGAGTGCCTCGAATAATTCGTATGGCGTACCAGCAGGTGTCGTCACAGGCAGTCCGTCAAACATCATCAGAATGCCTGAACGAAAATAGTTCGTTCCTGTTTGAATTCCCGATCCACGGATAGAGAGACGCAATCCATCGCCGCCGCCCGAACTCTGGGCAAAAACGCCCGGCTGGAACGCAAGAACGTCAGCATTTGTGAAGTTCCGACCCTTCAGAACTTTGCGCGCGTCAATCACGCTGACACCACCCGGAATAGTGCTTAATGCAGCCATCGATTGATCCACAACAGAACGTCGTCGAGTGGAAACCTTGATTGCCTCATTGGCCGGGGCAACAAAAGGGTCAGGAGCAGCAGAGTGATGGACCGTATCAGGAGATCGGGTTCCATTCACGGGGGAGGATGTTACCGGTTTCTTAGTCGAAGCGGTTGTACGATGATGGTTTGTATGGACTTTGTGCTCTGCAGCTTTGCTTACAAGCGGTGTTATTGCAACAGCACTTAACAGGACGGAAGACAGTCGCGCTCGTGACACGCTAAGGCGAAAACCTGCGTGAGAATACGCACGATTTTTCATAATATTCATTTCAATCTCATTCTGAGGCGAAATTTTGCCTCACTTTTATTGATGCTTTGGCTCGGTTGAGGAGCTCTGTATTTTATGTATGAATTCTGCGATCGCATCTGTATTGACGATGTCTGCATTTTTCTATTCTTGTGTATTTTTACACAAGATACGCAACGTCTTTACATTTGATGTGTCTGACGCAACTTCACAATAAGACTTATTGCCGCTCAGGCATCACCGCACTTACATCGCATCCAAGCTTCCTCACCTAAAGGCATATCACTAAACATGATTGTGGATCATATTATATTA
>JAAYUA010000098.1 GCA_012517935.1 Acetobacter sp.
CATCAGCTTTCTGGAGACATCCAGAGCGCAACGCTTCCGATCAGCGCAGCAAATGCGACATAGATTGCCGGGGCTATGGGCGTATGAGGTGTTAGCGTTGAAATGATTGCAGGCGTTAAGCCACCAAAAATGGCATAAGAAACGTTATAGGAAAGCGAAATGCCGGAGAAACGGACCTTCGCAGGAAATGCGCGAAGCATGCCAATCGGCACAAGCCCGACAAAACCGCAGCACAGACCGCTGAACGCGGCCCAGGCAATCAGGCTATGGGGAAAGAGTGGTGAAACACCGTAAAGACCGATAGCTCCGAGAGGCAGGCAGAGCCCACCCACGACGGTCAGAACTTTCAGCGAGCATATGTCTGTCAGGCTGCTCAGGGTCACAACAGACAATGTCAGGCATAAAGTTGCCGCAAGACTGGCGAGCATGGTTTCCGACGGAGAAACGTGGTGCAGCGTTTGCATCAATGGCGGCATCATCAGAACAAGCGTGACAATGGCTGCTGTGAGCGTCCATGTTGTCATCATTGAGCACAGAATGCCTCGACGGGGGTCACGCAGCAGAATTTTTGCTGGCAGGGCATTCGCCGTTTCCGCTCTCTCATGCATTTCACGAAAGACCGGTGTTTCTTCCAGCCAGCGACGAAGAAACATTGCGCAAAAGCCAAAAATCCCACCGATTATAAAAGGGATGCGCCACCCCCAGATATCCACCGCATCGGGAGAAAGGCAGGCGTGGAGGAGCAGAATGACCACGGACCCGAGCAGGATCCCACCAGTCAAACCTCCTGTCAGAAGACCTGTTGCCAAACCCGCCCGACCCGGCGGCGCGTGTTCCGATACGAAGACCCATCCCCCTGGGGCTTCTCCACCGATTGCAGCTCCCTGCATGACCCGCAAAACCAGAAGAACGAGCGGTGCAGCAACCCCCAACATATCGTAGCCGGGCAGCAATCCTATCAGGAGCGTTGGAACGGCCATGAGCAGCACGCTGAGAGTGAAGACCTTCTTGCGGCCCGAGACATCGCCAAAATGGGCCATGATCATTCCGCCGAGTGGGCGTGCCAGATATCCGGCTCCGAAAAGGCCAAACGCTTCTGTCTGACGCAGCCATTCTGCCTGACTTGTGGGGAAGAAATGTGCCGCAATCAGCTTCGCCAGAAATGCGAAAATGACGAAATCATAAAATTCCAGCGCCCCTCCGAGAGACGCCAGAGCAAGAATGCGAAGCTGCGAGAGAGTTAGCGAAACGGGCACGTTTTCTGGACCAGACGACATACGAACAGACTCATCCCTATTGTGGAAGGGGTGACAGACAGCCCGATCCAGACTTATGGAGCTGGGTGATTATGCTGTTTATTCCACTTCCGTCCATATTTCGTGAACGAAAATATTTCGGAGGTGGGAGTGAAATGTCTCAGAATTTGAGATGTTTATCTCATTCCGAATAGATAATGTCGCGATATGAAAACATGGCACATTCCGTAATTTTTATTATGTCAGAAAGAACCGTTGCGAGATCATGAGATCTGTCTGCAAAATTCTGCGCGATGTTTCATTATTTGATGGTTAATCGATGAAACACCGCGATTTCGGGAGATTTTCAAATTGCTGCCGATGGAAAAATCTTTCCGGGATTAAAGAGATTTTGTGGATCAATAGCTTCCTTGATGTGGCGCATTGTGTCGAGTTCAGCGCCACCACGCCATGATGGCATCAGATATGTTTTCAACTGACCAACGCCATGTTCTGCGGAAAAAGATCCATCCAGATCAAGGACGATATCCGCCACTGTATTCATGATGTCATGATCCCGCGCAAGGAAGGTTGCAGGATCAGCGCCCTCCGGCTGAACAAGATTGAAATGGATATTCCCATCACCAATATGTCCGAACGGTGCGACA
The DNA here is from genome assembly GCA_012517935.1 of Acetobacter sp. Lineage (GTDB taxonomy): Bacteria > Pseudomonadota > Alphaproteobacteria > Acetobacterales > Acetobacteraceae > Acetobacter. The sequence continues at coordinate 1,904 of JAAYUA010000098.1, forward strand.
CGAATGCCGGGGATCAAAGCCTGACAGGCGGCTGTAGCCCGTTCAATCAGGGCAGGAATGGCTGAGAGAGGGACCGAGACATCATTTTTGACGGAAGCCCCGGCACGTTTTTGCGCCTCTGCATGCTCTTCACGCAATTTCCACAGTGCCAGTCTTTGAGTTTCGCTTTCAGCGATGACCGCATCACTGACAAGGCCTTCTTCAAATGCCGTGCCGAGTGTTTCTTCAAGCAATGAGCGGAGTGCATCACCTTCACGTGGGCTTGCAAGCTCGATTAGTACATAAGCTGGCGCCGCTTCGGAAAGGGGCAGGGTTGCGCCTTCGATCAGCGTGTTCACAAGGGACATGGAAACCCCTGACATGAACTCGAATGCCTGAATGGCCGTTGCTTCAGCCCGCCGAAAGGCAGCGAACAGATCCAGAGCCGCCTGCGCATCAGCAACAGCACAAAGTGCGGCCTCAACACTGCGGGGGCGTGGCTGAAGTTGGAGGATTGCCCGGGTGATCAGGCCCAGAGTGCCTTCCGATCCGATCAGAAGATGCTTCAGCGCGTAACCTGTGTTGTCCTTGCGCAGGCGCCGCATCAGATTCAGAATGCGGCCATCAGGCATAACGGCTTCCAGCCCGAGAACCAGTTCGCGTGCATTACCATAGCGGACTGTATTATTTCCGCCCGCATTGGTGGCAATAACGCCTCCAATTTCGGCTGATCCTTCGGAGGAAATGGACAGCGGCAACATGAGATCAGCCGCAAGTGCGGCTTCCTGCGCAGCTTTGAGGGTCACGCCGGCTTCGATGGTCATGGTCAGGTCAGCATGGTCGATCGCGCTGATTTTGTTCATTCTGCCCGTCAGCAGAACGACAGCATGACCACTCTCATCCGGAGTTGCCCCGCCGACCATGCTTGTGTTTCCACCCTGAGGAACGACCGGGACACCATGCTGCACGCAGAGTTTGATGGCGCCCGCACACTCTTCTGCGGAAGCTGGTCGGAGGACTGCCATTGCCTGCCCACGAAACAGATTGCGCCAGTCATTGAGGGCAGGAGACATATCTTCCTGCGCCGTAAGAAGACCTGCCGGCCCCAGCAGAGAAAGGAGTGCTTCATGCAATGCGGCGGGGAGTGAGGAGTGAGACGGCATAGACATGGAGGCTTCAGTCCGATCAGAGAGTGTGTGCAATGTTAAGTTCAATAGAGAAAAATAGATTTTGGTGGAGGGGCAGTGGTCGCGAAGAGAGTATGGAACAATTCTGTTCCTGCTATTCCAAGAACGATGCCGACTGTCAGACACAATATGATTATCAGATTGCGTATCTTGAGTCCTGAACGCTCAGAAAGAAGCTGAGTCTGAGTTTCTGCCCGAGCCTGCTGTGTTGCGAACAATTCGGCCCGTAGATCAGAGTTCAGGGCGCGCACGGTGCGCAACTCCTTATCAAGACGGTTGATGCTCTCGGTCAATTCCCGGACCTGCAGGCGTGCCTTTTGGGTTTCCGCGTTGGCAGCCGCAGTTTTCGCCGTTGAAGTGCTGCGTGGAGCACGGGGCTTTGCCGTTGCCCCGGAGGTACGTTCCGGTGGGTTCGGAGCAATGGCGGTGAAAAGATTTTTCAGCGCCCCTCCGGTCATTGCATTCTTGCGCGCGCGATTTCTCAGGGCCTGCAAGGCGGCTTCTGATTGTCCGGGTTGTTCTTCAAGAACAAGTGCAAGAATGTCCGAGAGAACCTTGAGCTCTTTCTGATCGAAACCGCTGCTCATCATGGAACCATTTTCGGGCGCGGCGCAGCGGCGCGGCTTAAGCGATCATGAATAGCCAGGCCAAGACCGTGTTTCGGAATGGGCTGGACGGCAATGCCTTGCAATTCCTCTTTGTGTCCTTCGTGATCAAGGTGGTGAAGGCCGGAAAACAGGCGGCTGGCGGCTTCTTCCAGAGATTCTGTCTCGCTCAGGTTCCAGACCAGAGGACTGCCTTTCAATGGCAAGCCAAATGCGAGCAGGGCCTCCTTCGGGCCGACCGATGTTGCATTCAGTCTGATAGGGAGGTCCGGCGCGTAATGCGATGATAATTGCCCTGGTGCGATGGGGGCTGACGTTTCTGCATTTTCGTCACCCATCAATACCGGACCAATGGCAGCGACGATCTTTTCAACGCTGATCCCGCCCGCCCGCAGAAGGCGTGGTTGTTCCCCAGACAGGTCGATAATGGTGCTTTCAAGCCCCACATCGCATGGGCCGGTATCGAGAACCGCAGCAATGCGTCCGTTCAGCCCCTTCATGACATGTTCAGCCGTTGAAGGGCTGATGCCTCCTGATGGATTTGCCGATGGGGCTGCAATGGGACGGTTGGTCTGACGGAGCAGCATCTGCACGGTGGGCAACGACGGGACCCTCACGGCGGCAGTGCTCAGACCGGCACGTGCAAGATCGCAGATCAGGTTATCGGGGCTGACGGGCAGAACCAGCGTGAGCGGTCCCGGCCAGAAGCATTCGGCCAGTTTCAGCGCCTGAGGTGATGGGATGACATGTCTGAAAGCCGAATGTGCATCAGGAAAATGGCTGATCAGCGGATTGAAGGCCGGTCGATTTTTGGCTGCATAAATAGCAGCCACAGCAGAGGCGTCAGAGGCATCGGCTCCCAGACCGTAAACAGTTTCTGTTCCGAAGGCGACGAGCTTCCCGCAGCGCAGAAGATCTGCGGCGCGACAGATTCCTTTTTCGTCATCAGTCAGAAGCTCAGTCATAAGAACCTGGATAAGCAGAAAGAAGCCGATTTATATTGCTGAATGAGCCGAAGACACAACATGTCACGCATCAGAAACGGATTTGGACGTCGGACCTGTTCAGATCTGGCCGACGCAGACGAAATTCGGGTTTTTCCATCCCGTCTTGCCATATCTTAACGGCTTGCCATCAAACAGTGTAATTTGCCCGCCTGCTGCTTCGACAATTGCCTGAGGCGCTGCCGTATCCCACTCCATGGTTGGCCCAAGACGCGGATAAAGATCTCCAACACCTTCGGCGATACGAACGAATTTAACAGCCGAGCCGATATTATGCACATCGGCAATGGGACGGCCATTCAGATATTCGGCCAGCTCCGGCGCGTTCCCATGATGCCGTGAGGCAAATACGGTCAATCCGTCTGCAGGAACCTTGCGAACATGAATGACGTGATCGCCATTTGCATCGTGACGGAAAGCTCCGATGCCTTCGCCCCCGCTATAGAACTGTCCCCATGCGGGAAGAGCCATGGCTCCCAGCACCGCGCGGTCGCGGCGGATCAGTCCGATATTGACTGTGAAATCCTTGCGTCCTTCCGCGAATTCACGCGTGCCATCCAGAGGATCAACCAGCCAGAAGAGCTCACCAACCGCATCGGGCCCGATCCCGGCAGCCATTTCTTCCTCGGCGATGACCGGGATGGAAGGGACGGCTGCGCGCAGGCCTGCAAGGATATGTTGTTCGGCTTTCTGATCAGCTTCAGTCACCGGGGACATGTCACTTTTCTTGGAAGTGACGAAGCCACGCTCCCTGATCTCGAGAATAATGTCCGATGCTTCACGGCAGAGCTTCAGAGCCAGAGCAAGAAGCTGACGATCTTCGGGAATATCGGAGGAGGAAAGGGGCAAGGGGGGCTGGCTGAGAGTCATGAACATGCTTCATACTGCATCGCCTGGCTCCAGTCATGCCCCGATACGTGGTTTCTTTTGCTGTGGATGTTTGTCAGCATCGGCTGTGAAGAGTATCTGGGAAGCAGGACTTGCAGTGTCTGAGCGGTGGAATGGACCGCACATTTAGAGGATTGTAAAATTTATGGTCGAAATCGTCTTTGCGTCACCCAACCCTTCGAATGCTCCTGTACTTGCTCTTCTGGAGCAGGAAGGTGGGAACCGCTCGGAACTGTTTAGCAAGGTAGATGGTCTGACGGGAGGAGCGCTAACGCGTGCGATTGAGGCTGGTGAATTTGAATTTTCCCATGCAAAGACGCTAACCCTTCTGGCTCCATCTCCTGAATTTTCATGTATTGTTCTGGTGGGTCTGGGGCAGGTCACAGATCTGACGGAAGTCCGTGTCATGGAAGCCGCCGGGGAAGCCGCGCTTGCACTGAGTAAGTATGAGAGTGCGGCCCTGAACATTGCAGCTCTGCCTGAAAAATTCGGTATTGATGCAGTCACCGGTGCGGCTCTGGCGTTCTATCGTTTTGATACCTATCGCACCGTTTCCAAAGACAAGAACTGGAAGATCGGGACGCTCCGTATCCTGACCGAACATGCGGACCAGATAAAAGCTCAGTGGGCTTCAGCAAGTGCTGTGGTGCGCGGGGTTTTCATGGCCCGGGATTTGGCAAGTGAGCCCGCGAATATCCTCACCCCGATCGCTTTCGCTGAACGTGCGCAGGCTTTGATAGAGCTGGGCGTTGAGGTCGAGGTCCTCGACCTCGCTGCCATGCAGAAACTTGGTTTCGGTGCATTGCTTGGCGTGGCGCAGGGTAGCGCCAATGAGCCGAGAACCGTGATCATGCGCTGGAATGGTGGCAAGGAAGGAGAAGCGCCTGTTGCCTTTGCCGGCAAG
>JAAYUA010000099.1 GCA_012517935.1 Acetobacter sp.
GACGGTCAGGGAATGTTCGTCGTTTGAAACAGGAATGCCGGCTTCTGTCGTGTGGATTTTCTGGAGATGATCAGTCATTTTTTTCCTCTCAGAATGTGTGATCCATGCAGTAAACGCATTGTATCGTGCCGGGTTTTTTCTGGGGCAGCTATGTCTGTGAGATAGGGATTTTTAGGTAAAGGATGGATTTCGCATATCGATGTGCGGTGGTGATCGCTTTGATATGCTCACAGGATAAACGCATCCTCATGGGCGGGCCAACGCACTATGCGGTGAGCAATCTGCCGGATACATCTTCCATCCAACAGGTTGGGTGTTGGCGCTTGGATGGAGTTGTATTCCTTCGTGAACCATCATGTAGCATGTGAATATTTGTACTCTGTTGGTGCATTTTTCTGATCATCTACGTCTGATTCGTTGCGTATCCGGGTATGGAGCCCTGACACTGGTTGATCGGGCATAATGATCCGAACCAGAGGCGTGAATGAGCGCTGGCTCATATTTGTTCTCTCACTCTTCTGGCGGAGAAAACTGCAACGGATTTTCATAAAACACGAGGAAATTCATAGTGCTGCTGGACAGGATTGAACTGTAGACCTCTCTCTTACTAAGGGATCCATGCAACTATAAAATCATTCTAAAACATAAACTTAAAATCAGAGTCAGTGAAATATGCATAGGACTATGCTAGAATTTCAAACCCTAGAATCATTATGTGGTATGTTTCTTCGGTTGCTGCTTTTCGAAGAGGTGTGAGTGATGAGTTTATCCCCTTCCTTGAGAAGTCAATCTGCCTATATCCGCTATCGATATGCTCAAGATCATCTTGAGAAATTGCGAGAGCAATTGAGGATAGCAGAGAAGTTGGACAATTTTGAACTTGATTCTCTTCCTGATGACAAAACCAAGACGATTATCCGCTGCAAAAATCCCCCGTCGGTTTTGCTGAGTCTGATACTTGGTGACTTTATTCACAGTTTAAGAAGTTCGTTGGATTATGTGACGTGTGCGTTGGTCACATTGAACAATCCATATGCTGATTTAAAGCGTATTCAGTTTCCATTTGGTAGGAAAGGGGAACCTTTGAACGGCAACGAGATAGGTTCAGTCAAAGACATTTCCACTGAAGCACTTGAAGCGATAGAGCGTATGCGTGCCCAATATGGAGAGGGCCTGTCATTGCTATGTGAGTTCAGTAATCAGGACAAACACCGATTTCTCATGCCCGCTTATTCTCATTTAGTGCCGTGCAAATTTGCGGTTGATATGCGAGCATATAGCTCAACAGTACTTTCTGTGCAGCCAGTAGATGGACATGAGAAGCTGCCGCCGTTTCGAGAAGGTGATATTGTTGATTTCTCTGATGATACTTTGAAAACCATAAGGATTGGATTTCAGTTGGAAGCAGGTGGTGCTTCTTACAGAAGTGAGAGCATCGATCTAATCAATGATGCGGTTATGCAGACTTTGAACGTTCTTCTGCCACTTTCTCAGCCATCTGAACCTGCTCAAGGGGGATGCCCCTAGAAGCTTTTCACATGTATACCCTAGTTATTTTTTATACATAATGATTTTAAAATAATTTTTTAGAAGTGGGAAAAGAGACTCTGTCCCGTGACATACCCTCGTGTGTGAGTAAGGTTTGTCCAACCGGAGACAGGTAAAAAAGATATCACGTTTCACACAGGGACCAGATCATCGGGATCTTGAAAGAGCATCAGATGGGTGGTGCGTTGGCGGTCGGCTTGTGGCGAAATGCTGCGACCTGGACGATGACGGAGCGGGGTCACATGCACTTTCAGATGTACGTCATCTGTGTATGGCCTTCCTTTGTCATTGAATTTAAAGCCAATCACGTCACCCCACTTCATGTTCTTCACTTCTGTGGGTCTCATGTCGGTCAGGGCGATAATCTGGATCTAGCAGTAGAAAAGGATGCGATCTTACTTCACAGCAGGACTTAGGTTTTCCTCTGTGATGTGTAGGAACGCATGGTTCTGGAAGCGTTTGTATTCCTCATATGAGAAACCCGGATGCGCTGTGTAACCCTCTTTGGCTGTTCGGATTTCAGGGATGGCTTTGATGCACTGCGAATCAAAATAGAACTGGAGAACCCGCTTAAGGCAGCGCGTTCACGATTTAACGTCGCGGGGGTGGGGCGCACTCACTTCTGGTCTGTGCTGGGGGAAGTGATTGTTTTTCCGTTGCGTGCGTATGTGATGAACGAAACGTCTTTGCCAGATCCTGTGATCCAGTAGTCAGAACGCCATGAGAGATAGGCCGCTACTGTCTTGCTGCATTTTGAGGCAAACGGGCGTGAGCAATAGGCGCTTCCATATGAGCAATATAGTTTTCAATGATTCGTAAGATGGGTTTCTCACGGACGTTCAGACCGTTCTCAGCTTTCAGAAGGGATTCGTAATAGAATCTCTGAGCGAGCTTTTCCGCTTTGTGGCGATCTCTCGTTCCTAAAGATTTTCAGATTTGTCCCTGTTCGGGAATCGAGAAACAAACAGAGCGGTTAGCAGAGCCTGTCTGTTGGAACAGATTATAGGGTGTGGAAACGACGCTTATTCACGCGGAAAAAGCTTTGTTTTCTGTCCTTATGGTCGCATTAAGCTGGCAGGACATGAGACTCGTTTAAATTTTAAGTCTCTAAAAAAGTAAGGAAAAATGGTGCTGCTGGACAGGATTGAACTGTCGACCTCTCCCTTACCAAGGGAGTGCTCTACCACTGAGCTACAGCAGCACTGAAGTGTGGGCTTCCTAGCGTGTAGGAAGCAGGAGCGCAAGCCCTAAAACGCTCCTGCCGATGTATCCTTTTCAATCGTCGCGATGGATTTTTTCCATCTTTTCATGGCGTTCCTGCGCTTCAATAGACAGGGTCGCGATTGGGCGGGCTTCAAGGCGCTTCAGGCCGATTGGCTCTCCCGTTTCCTCGCAATAACCATATGTGCCATTTTCGATCCGGATGAGAGCCTGATTGATCTTGCCGATCAGTTTCCGTGCCCGGTCCCGTGTGCGCAGTTCAAGTGCGCGATCTGTTTCGACACTGGCTCGATCGGTCACATCGGCTTCGTGAATGCCTCCTTCGGAAAGGCTGGCAAGGGTTCCATTGGCTTCACGCAGAAGTTCGCCCTGCCACTTGAGCAGTTTCTGCCGGAAATATTCCACCTGAAGAGGATTCATGAACTCTTCAGAGCTTGAAGGCTGATAGTCGGGAGGCAGTGTGATCATCTGGACAATTCCCGTCGTGAGCGGTGTGCCGCCTTGCGATTTTGCGGGCTTATACCGGGCGGCGGCAAGGACGCCAAGTATCAATATTGTTACGATTCCGGAAATCGACCGGATAAAAGTGCTCCCAGAGCGGAAAAAGGCAAAGCCGGAGAGGATATTCAGGGTTTGTTTGCCTTTGTGGGCAATAGTCGTGTCCAAACGTATGGATAACGGCCCAGGAATGACTGTTCGCAGATTTTGTCGATTGTTTGCCGTGTTGTGGGGCGTTGTGTGGGTGCTTGCCGCTTCTCACGCGGAAGCGGCGCGGGTGCGGATAAAGGATATTGTCGATTACGAAGGCGTCCGGAGCAATCAGCTTATTGGTTATGGGCTTGTCGTCGGGTTGCATGGCACTGGTGACAAGCTGACCAATGTCATCTTTACGCGGGAAACCCTGATCAGCATGCTCAATCGTCTGGGCGTGAATATCCGTGATCAGGAAGTGCGTCTGCAAACTCACGATGTGGCTGCTGTGATGGTCACAGCCGATCTGCCGCCCTTTGCTCATGGTGGCGGAAGGATAGATGTGGCGGTTTCCGCCACGGGAGATGCTTCTGACCTGACGGGAGGGACGTTGCTTGTAACGTCGCTCATGGCGGCTGATGGGGAAGTTTATGCTGTTGCTCAGGGCTCCCTGACGACCAACGCGTTTGCCGCGCGAGGTGTCGCAGCGTCCGTGGTGCATAATATTCCGACCAATGGGCATATAGCGAATGGAGCAATCGTGGAGCGGGAAGTTCCGGTCGATCTTTCTGCGCGACAGGTGATCCATCTCTCTTTGCATAATCCAAATTTCACAACGGCTGTCCGTATTGCCGCAGCCGTCAACAAAGCTTTTGGGGCGACGATTGCCCGTGTCGATGATCCCCGGACGGTGGCCCTGAATCTGGTCGGCCGTGATCGCACAGCGGCTCTGTCACGCATTGGCGATCTGATGATTGAACCGGACACGATGGCCAAGGTGGTTGTGGATGAGGCCAGTGGGACGATCGTGATCGGAAGTGATGTGAGGATTACGACAGTGGCGATTGCACAGGGAAATCTGACGATCCAGGTGCAGGAAACCCCCATGGTTTCTCAGCCCGCACCATTTTCGAACGGCACAACTGCCATTGTTCCCCAGACCACTATCGATGTGAACACGGATTCGGGGAAGAAAATGGGAATTCTTCCTTCTGGGCCAACATTGAGTTCGCTTGTTTCAGGTCTGAACAGTCTGGGTGTTGGACCGCGCGATATGATCTCGATTCTTCAGGCTATCAAGGCAGATGGTGCGCTTCAGGCAGATCTGGAAGTAAGGTGAGAGTTCATTATGAGTAAAATAGATGCGTCCGGAAATTCACAGATGGTCTCCCGTGATCCGACTGTGTGGAAAACGGCGCAGCAATTTGAAGAAATGACAATAAAACAACTGTTTGAACCCGTTTTTAATTCTGTCGATACTTCAAAGGGAATGTTTGGTGGCGGGGAAGGAGAAGCTGCTTTCAGGCCGTTCCTGACGCAGGATATTGCGAGCAAGGCGGAACAGGCCGGGGGTTTTGGGCTGGCTGAACCGGTTTATGCGCAGATGATGAAAATGCAGGAAAATATTGGATGAACACAGACATGGAAAAAGTGGTGCATGAGGTTCTGTGTATTCTTGAAGAAGAGAACAAACATCTGTCTGAAGGCCAGTTGCAGGAAGTCGGGGTTCTACTTGCACGCAAGACAATGGCTCTGGCGCGATTGGAACAGGTAAGATCTTTGTTATCTTCAGGGGAGCGTAAGATATCTTCTGCAAATCATCAGAAGATTAAGCTGCTGGAAGACGTGATGGCCGAGAACCAGCGGCTCTTGAAAATCGCGATTAATGCTCAATCGAGAGTTGTAAAAATTTTAAGCGACGCGCTGACTGATGACGATTCTTCAAGCCGTTACCAGTCTTATGGTGGAAGAGCAGACGCTATTTCTCACGGAAGAAGTATATTTAAGCTAAATATATGAAATATTTAAAGGAAGATATGGTTCAGGCTGCTGCGATTTTGCTGTGGCGCGGCAGGACGGGACGGACAAAATGCAGGGCGTCTTCAAAAGAAGCCTGACGTGTCAGTTCGTGCCCGCGGATCGCATCCACGACGATCCATTTCGTGCCTTCTGGATGTATTGTGTAGGCAGGGGCAGAGGTCTCACGAACCCAGATCATGACCTGATCCGAATGCTGTGTTTCCGAGAACATTTCCTGGCAGATATCGGCATCACAGATTCCCATGGGCATGCCGGCGTCCAGCCATTTTCCCAGATATTCCTTATGACGGGGAAGTACCGAAAGGCGGAATGGAACAACATTGCTGGCAAACTGATCGTGCATAACTGACATAATAAGTAAGTGCCCTTCAGCTGTGCTGCGCGGAAGCGTGGGTGCCTGAAGGGAAACCTATTGTGGAGTTGCGGGGCCGCCAATTGGAATAATGCTTAAATGAGCCTCAAAAAGAGGCAGAGTTGAGTGTTGTAGTAAAGATGTCACACAATCTCTCAAATTTGCTTATATAATATGCATACACATAATGTTTTCGATTAAAAATTAATCAAAAAAAGTAAAGAAAATAGGTGTTTGTAATTTTTGGAAACTTATCGAAAGAGGAACGTTATGAATCGCCCATAAAGACCGATTCTTTTAGTTCGAAATTCGAATCGTTGTATTTTTGCAACAGAACATTGTCGTGCGTCGATAATGCCCGCATGTCCCGGAGGACTTCCTGTTCGGAACGGGCTGTTTCACCGGAGATCTGTAGTCCGATCATGCCATCCGCATTCTTGAAGATCAGTGCGAAAATATCGGCATGTTTTTGGGGAAGGTGAGGTGTGATCAGGAAACAGTTTGTCTCCTGTATTCTGAACCATGTGTTTTGAGTCGAAGAAATGGAAACCGGTGCGGCCAGAACCATACTGGCTGTGTAGGGAGAGGGGATTCTCAGCCTCAGCTCATTCTTCCCGGAAGTGAGATAAACAGACTGTTGAAGTGAAGGCGGTTGCTGCTGCTCATTCTCGATATATCGGAGAAGAACCCCTGCTTTCGGCACATCCTGTAGAATTCTTCGCCACAGGGAGCGTCCCTGTGGCGTGTCGATGTGACGATACTCAAGGCCTGTCATATAATCTTGGTCTGTATGTCAGGCCGGTTTGATCAAGCGGACGGCAAAGAAGCCGTCCATGCTGCCTTGCTCCAGCCAAAGGCCGGGGTGGGTGCGAAACCATCCTTCCGGGGTGCGCGCTTCCGGCATGTCCTGCAGTTCCTCTTCCGTGAAAGGAACGGGTTTGAAGCCGATCTGGCGGGCAGAATCGATCTGCGCTGGACCTTCTTCTTCCTGAAGTGAGCAGACAGCATAGATCAGTCGTCCGCCGGGCTTCAGCATTTGAAATGCTGCTTCCAACAAACGGATCTGGCCTTCCTTCAGCGCAGTGATATCTCGCGGGCGTTTGATCCAGAGGACATCAGGATGCCGGCGGGCTGTGCCGGATGCTGAGCAGGGGGCATCAAGCAGAATAGCATCGAGAGGTTGTGCGGGCTTCCATTCGGTTGCATCCGCGACGACCGTTTCGACGTTCAGGCGCAGTCGGGTTATGTTTTCCTGCAAGCGCGTGACGCGGGTCTCATCGCGTTCGACGGCTGTAACAGTTGCTCCCGTCATGGCTAACTGCGCTGTCTTTCCACCTGGTGCGGCGCAAAGATCGGCAACATGCTCTCCCGGGCGTGCGTTCAGCAGGCGAGCGGGCCATGCTGCGGCGACATCCTGAACCCAGAACTCTCCCTCTGCATATCCGGACAATTCCGCAATACGTGTGCCCGCGGGCAAACGATAGGAGCCGCCGGGCAGTAAGACGCCGCCTTCGGGTGGGAGTGCGCCGGGTCGGAGTGTCAGATCGATGGGAGCTTCATGATCCAGACCCCGGGAAATGGCGCGGGGAATGCCGCGTCCAAGATATTTCCATGACGTCCAGAGCCATGGTGGAATATCAAGGCGTTCACGATCAAGGCCTTCCAGAAGGGAGGGGCCTCCCGTGGCAACCTTGCGCAGCACGGCGTTTGCAAGTCCAGCGAATGGCGTCAGCCCGCGTCTGCGGAGAAGATCGACAATCGTGCCAACTGCGGCATGAGGTGGTGTATCGAGACAGAGAAGCTGTGCAGCTCCCAACAGAAGCGCCGCCCTTACAGCTTCCGGAGGTTGTTTGCGCAGGAATGGCTCCAGAACAACAGAAAGTGTTCCGAGATTGCGGATGGTCGTTGCGCCCAGTCTATGCCCAGCCGCACGGTCCCGTGCTTCTGTCTGTGTGTTCTGCGTCGCACGGAACAGGCTGGTTTCAAGCATCCGACGATCTTCAAGGACACCTCTGACGATATCGAATGCGATATCACGTGTCGGATCGGGACTGGGCGTCCGGATTTTTCCGGAAGCGCGGGGCTTTTTTGGCGAAATCGTCATTCCTCTGGGCTCAATAAATTCCGGGTGATGACATGGCACGTCATCACCTTGCATGCCACCCCTGAAAAAGAGGAATCCGGCATGAAATTCCGGTTGGGAAGGGTTTGATGTCTGTGCTGGCAGATATGGCGATGTGGATATTACGCCAGACAGGACACCCGCCGGGAAAAATCCTCAGAAAGAAATGCCGGAACTGCCTTCCTCAGGGAAGGGCAGCAAAGCCTGTGACTTCGACTTTCCAGTCGGGGCGGGCCAGTCGGGCTTCGACTGTGGCCCGCGCTGGTTTGTTGTCACGATCAAGCCATTCATCCCATGCACGGTTCATGGCAGCCATATCATTCATATCCGTGAGAAAAATCTGGACGGAAAGAAGGCGGCTCTTGTCCGTGCCGGCTTCGGACAGAAGGGCATCGATCTGCCGGAGAATGTCTCTCATCTGCCCTTCAGCATCCAGACTTGCGTCATCAGCGACCTGACCGGCCAGATAAACGATTCCGTTATGAACAACGGCGCCAGTCAGGCGTTCTTCGGGCTGGAGACGGAGAATGCTCATGAGGAAGGCCTTTTCTGTGTTTTACCGGTCTGTCAGACGGAATTCGATGCGGCGGTTACGTGCGAAATCTTCTGGGGTGCTGCCCTGACTCAATGGCTGGTAATCAGCGAAGCCGGTGGCTGCCAGATGGTGTGGATCGATACCTGCGGAAAGCAGTAATTTCACGACTGTGATCGCACGTGCGGAAGAAAGTTCCCAGTTGCTGGGGAAGCCTGTGTGCACCGGCTGGTGATCGGCATGACCGTCAACGCGGAGAATCCAGGGGATTGTGTCGGGTATGCGCTGCGACACCTGCTTCAGTGTTTTGGCCAGTGTCCGTATTTCTGCAATGCCCTGAGGCGTAAGTTCTGCGCTTCCGACAGGGAAAAGGACCTCGCTCTGGAAAATGAAGCGGTCACCGACGATCTGCACACCCTTCTGATTTTTCAGCAGTTCAGAGAGGCGGCCAAAGAACTCGGAACGATAGCGCTTCAGTTGCTCGACCTTGTCTGCCAGCGCCAGGTTCAGTTTATTTCCAAGATCTTTGATTTCCGCATCACGATCCGTCACGTCTTTTTTCGAGATATCGAGAGCGGACGAGATTGCGGCAAGCTGTTGGGTCAATTCAGCAAGCTGCTGATTCAGGGCTGTGACCTTGTCTTCAGTCTGGTGATCCATCTCCGTCATGGCATTCAGGGCAGCCTGTGTTTTGGAGGCTTCCTGATTCAACCCGGAAATGGTTGCCGTATCTGCATCATGCTGTGTGCTGAGGGTCGCGACCTGGCCGCGAAGCGTGTCCTCCTGCGCTTTTTCCAGAGCGAGCATGCGTGAAAGCTCGGCTGTCTGGGCTTGCAGCTTTTCAAGAACATTTTCACGGCGGCTCAGGGCAACGGACAGAAAAGCCTGTCCAAGCACAAAAACCAGCAGCACGAAGGTAATGACCATCAGAAGTGTGGAAAGTGCATCCACATAGCCGGGCCATGCATCGAGCCCGGCATGCTGTTCACCGCGTCCTCGGCGTCCTGGGCGCATGATCGGGGCTCAGCCTGCCTGCTGCCCGCTGGAGGCCGCTATGGTGCGGGCCAGCAGGCGAAGGTCTGAACGGATATCGGCAGTCGCCTGCTGGCGCTCCCGCTCTCCCTCTGTGACAAGGCGTGTGAGAAGCTGTTCGATGGTCTGCATATGTCCGCGCATCAGGCGGAGTTCTTCCTGGTCATTCTTCATGCCGGCCAGTGCGCCGATATGGCCGTCCAGACGGGAAAGAAGCTCAACCTGCTGCTGGCGTTGGGTTTCCCCCGCTCTGAGCAGAACCTGAAGACCTTCAAGATTTTCAGCAGTCTGCTCAAGAAGAGCCTGAACATAAGCAGGGACATTGCCATCGCCGTCGCTCATGGACGAAGAAAAACGCGTCAGACTGCCAAGCCACTCTTCCAGCTCATTAAAGAAGCGGTTCTGTGCCTGACCTGCGGAAAGATCGAGAAAACCAACGATCAATGCACTTGCGAGACCGAACAGGGAGCCGGAGAAGGCGGTTCCCATGCCATGAAGAGGTTTGGCGAGACCAGCTTTCAGCTGATCGAACATGATGTTGATGTCGCCGTTCCCGACGGACATGCCGCTGATCACATCAGCGACAGACGCGACAGTCAGCAGCAATCCCCAGAATGTGCCGAGGAGCCCGAGAAAAATCAGCAGCCCAGTCAGATAGCGCGAGACCTCACGCCCTTCGCTCAGACGTCCGGCCAGCGAATCCAGAAGCGCCTGCATGGCGGAAGTGGAGAGAGTGCTGCGGGCATGTTCGCTGCGCGGCGTGATGGCCGCAGCGATGCCGGAGAGCATTTTGGGGGGATCGGCCTGAAGCAGGCTGTTTCGGCTCTGACGTGCCTGATCTGCCCATTTAACTTCCGGGATCAGGCGGACGACGAGCAGGAAATTCCAACCGATACCCGTCAGGAGCACCAGAAGAATGAATGAATCCAGTCCTGGATTATTCAGGAAGGCAGAGAAAAGGGGCCGCCACAGTGCGGCGGCGAGCAATAGTATGAAAGCCAGAAACACTGCCATGCGGATGAGGCAGGTTGTCGGTCGTGTCATTTAATGCCTGACGTATAGAAATATGAGCGTTGCTAGTTACGGTAGAGCATCGGACAGGCGCATGTCCACCCGGTCGGCCGGGGTTTCGGGGGAAGGTTTTTCTACTGGGCTGCCAACACGGACATAAATGCGCGTCGACGGGATCCCTGCGTTCATCAGAATAGCCCTTGCGGCAAGGCCTCTCATCAGAGCCAGACGGCGGGGGCGGGATTCGTCATTGGCTGAACCGCTGGCCGAAATATCGAGAATCGCCCGGGCAGAAGGGTCGCTTTTCAGGGAATCCGCAAATTTCACAACAGCGGCGTGTGTTGCCGCATTCAAATCCGCGCTGTCGGCGGCGAATGTGATGCGTGTTCCCCCAGGGATATCGATGACTGCACCTTCGGCCTTGTCCACGATGGCCGGGTCGGCGGGCATGGGGAAAGGATGAATTTCCACCTGCGGCGGTGGGGTGAGCTCCGGCACCGGTGGTGGTGCCGCTGGGATGGTGGCTGCAGGCGCCTTGTGGGCGGGTGTCGAAGCTGTTGCGGCTTGCTTGTCGGGTGCGGTGGAGCTCTTCTTCCCCGCATTCTTTGCCGAATGGCTGACATCACTGTGATGGCTATGCGCCGAGTGAGCTTTGTGGGGCGGGGCTGCTTTGTCTGGTTGAGGCAGCGCGTCAAGAGACGCGTCGCTGGTCGTGACCTGGGCAAAGGCTTCTGAAGCGGGGGTGATGGACAGGGAAAGCCCACCAGCGATCAGAGCGCTGAGGGTCAGCCCGCGCATGGATGCAAACAAATGGCCCGGGCGCATGACGTCAATCTCCGGCTCGGGACCGGTCATCGACCGGCCCGGCTATTCCTTGGCAGAGAGGCTGCTGGCGACGATTTCACGCAGGCGGCCGTGGAGGTTCGTATTGCCGGCTACGATGGAGACATCGTCCGGGAGATCATTCAGGTCTTCACCGTTGGGATCGGTGCAATAACCACCGGCTTCACGCACCAGAAGAGCACCGGCGGCACAATCCCAGGGACGGATGCCGAATTCCCAGTATCCTTCATAGCGACCTGCCGCAACCCATGCGAGGTCGAGGGCGGCTGAGCCAAAGCGACGGATTCCTGCGACCTGAGGCATCAGCTCGCCCAGGGTCCGTGCGAAGGAAAGACGCTGTCTTGCTGGCACTTTCGCGAAGGGAATGCCTGTTGCGAACAGGGATTCATACATTTCCCGGCGGGCGGAGACACGCAGGCGCCGCTCGTTCAGGAAGGCGCCGTTACCTTTTTCAGCCCAGAACATTTCGTTGGCTGCGGGATTGTAAACCACTGCTGCGACCAGTTCGATCGAGCCATCAGGATGGCGGCGCTGCAGACCGATGGAAATGGCCCAGTGGGGGAGGCCATGGAGGAAGTTGGTCGTTCCATCAAGCGGATCGACAATCCAGCGCCATGTCCACCCGTCGCCACCGGATGCGCCGGATTCTTCCATCAGGAAGGCATAGCCCGGACGCGCACGTTCCAGTTCTTCCCGCAGGGTCTGTTCGGCTCGCAGATCGGCCTGAGAAACGAAGTCGCCGGGGCCTTTGATGCTGACCTGAAGCTGCTCGACCTCGTTGAAGTCACGCAGCAGACGACGTGCGGCCTTCTGGGCTGCATTCTGCATGACAGTCATAACGGGTGAAAGACGCATGGCCACGGCGTGAAACTCCGGCGGAGATTGGAAAATGAAAATAATCCGTACATCCGGCCTCGTCCATAAGGCGGTCCGGATGTGCGGGATATGCGGTCTTGAAGATGTCGGGGAGAGAAAGACGATTTCTCTCCCGATCGAAATCAGTTCTTGGCGCGCTCGACATAGGATGCGTCGTCCGTGCGGACGACAATGCGCTCTCCGGCTTCAATGAACGGAGGCACCATCGTTTTGACGCCGTTTGAAAGCTTTGCGGGCTTGTAGGAAGAACTGGCGGTTTGTCCCTTGACCACCGGATCGGCTTCCACGACTTCAAGCGTGACCTGCGGCGGCAGTGTAACGGCAACCGGGTCGCCTTCGACCAGATTGATGTTCAGGGTCATGTTGTCCTGAAGGAAGGGGCCCTGCTCTCCCAGAAGTTCAAGAGGAATCATGAACTGCTCGAAGGTTTCCGGATCCATCAGAACCAGCGTTTCACCATCGGCGTAGGAATAGAGATATTCCTTGTCCTCGGTGAGCAGGCGTTCGACCGTATCAGCGGTGCGCCAGCGCTCGTTCGTCTTGTTGCCCGTCTTCAGGTCGCGCATTTCCACCTGAATGAAGGCGCCGCCCTTGCCGGGCGTGATGATCTGCTGCTTGAGGACGGTCCAACGGCGACCATCATGTTCGATGACCTGGCCGGCACGGATCAGGTTTGCCTGCTGTTTCATGGAAACTTCCTGGAAAACGGTTACTACGAGGGTAGGTCCGCGAGAGTTCCCGCAGATCAGATCAGAGGCGGGCTTCTAACGCTCCGGGCGGCTGACGGCAAGGCGAGAGTGCAATATTTGCGGGGATGAAAGGCATGCGGGCTCTTTCACCCCGCGTAATAAATGTGGTAACTGCGCGCCAGAATCTGCCGTCCATAGTGCTTTTCCATGCGCTTTCCTCTGGCGGTTTTCGGAGCCTGAACATGACATTTCTGTCCCCGGCCCGTCCGCAGTCGGCCATGATGAACAACGCAGCCCCAACCGCTGAAGCCGGTCTGGTTCTGGCTTTGCCCAAAGGCCGCATTCTGAAAAGTGCTGTTCCACTTCTGGCGAAAGCGGGAATTGAGCCCCACGCCGATTGTCTGGGTGGTGATAGTCGGCATTTGCGTTTTCCGACGAATGATCCGGGGTTGGACGTTGTTCGTGTCCGTTCCTTCGAT
Organism: Acetobacter sp.; assembly: GCA_012517935.1. Classification (GTDB taxonomy): domain Bacteria; phylum Pseudomonadota; class Alphaproteobacteria; order Acetobacterales; family Acetobacteraceae; genus Acetobacter. The sequence continues at coordinate 13,217 of JAAYUA010000099.1, forward strand.
GTCGCGACTTTCGTGGCCTTTGGCGGGGCGCATATCGGCATATGCGGCGCTGATGTGCTGATGGAGTTCGACTATCCTGAGCTTTATGCCCCTCTGGATCTGGGAATCGGGGGATGCCGTGTGTCTGTGGCCGGGCCCGAGAACGACTGGCAGGGTGCCGATCTGCGCCGCTTTTCGGAAGTTCGTGTGGCGTCGAAATATCCGCTGATCACCCGTCGCCATTTTGCGGCCAAGGGGATCAATGCGGATATCGTTCATTTGAACGGTGCGATGGAACTGGCCCCGATTCTTGGCCTCTCCCGTCTGATCGTGGATCTGGTCGATACGGGATCGACCTTGAGGGCGAATGGTCTGCGTGAGATCGAGACGATTGCACAGGTGACCAGTCGTCTGGTGGTCAACCGAACGGCGCTGAAGACACGACCGGTAGCGATAGGGGCGTTGATCGCCCGTTTCCGTGCCGCTGTTGAAGCTTCCTGAAAGAGATAGGGTCTGCATTCCGATGAAATGGCTGAATACGCGCGATGCGGATTTTGAAAGTGGTTTCTCCTCTCTGATTCAGGATCGTCAGACGGAGACCGGGCGTGTCGACGCGCCGGTGGCCGAGATTCTGGCGAAGGTTCGAGCCGAGGGTGACGCTGCGCTTTGCGATTATACGGCGCGATTTGATCACCTTGAATTGAATGCGGATCGGCTGCGCATTTCTGATGAGGAAATTTCCGCGGCGTGTGAGGATGTGTCTTCCGAACTGATCGACGCGATTGATGTGGCGGCACGGCGGATCGAAGCCTTTCATCGTGCGCAAATGCCGGAAGACCTGCGCTTTACGGATGCAGAGGGCCTGACGCTTGGGCAGCGTTGGACGTCGCTCGACGCTGTTGGTCTTTACGTCCCGGGCGGCAAGGCGGCCTATCCTTCCTCCGTGCTGATGAACGCCATTCCGGCGCGTGTGGCGGGTGTTGCCCGTCTGGCGATGTGTGTGCCGACGCCGGGGGGAGTTCTCAATCCTCTGGTGCTGGCTGCTGCGCGTCGTGCTGGCGTGCGTGAGATTTATCGTGTTGGTGGTGCTCAGGCTGTTGGTGCGATGGCTTTCGGAACGGAGAGCATCGCGCCAGTGGACAGAATCGTTGGTCCGGGGAATGCATGGGTCGCGGAAGCCAAGCGTCAGGTGTTTGGCCATGTGGGAATCGACAGCATTGCCGGCCCTTCGGAAGTTGTGGTGCTGGCGGATGCAAAAAATTCACCACGTCTGGTAGCACTCGATCTGCTGGCTCAGGCAGAGCATGACGAACTGGCGCAATCTGTTCTGATCACGGACGATGCCGCGTTCGGCGAGCGTGTTGTGGCTGCGGTCGAACAGGCTTTGACCGAGCTGTCACGGGCGGCCATTGCCGGGGCGAGCTGGCGTGATCATGGTGCGGTGATCGTGGTTGAGAACTGGGCTCAGGCTGCGCAGCTTGTTGACCGGATTGCGCCTGAGCATCTTGAGATCATGCTTGATGATGCCGAGAATGTTTTTGCACAGGTAAAGCACGCGGGTGCTGCGTTCCTTGGGCGTTATTGTCCGGAAGCAGTCGGGGATTATGTTGGTGGTCCGAATCATGTTCTGCCGACATCACGGACAGCGCGTTTTGCTTCAGGTTTGTCTGTCTATGACTTCCTGAAACGGACGACTTTCATTGCGACAGATGAGAGTGGTTTGAAGAAAGTTGGCCCGGCCGGAGTGGCGATTGCACACGCGGAAGGGCTGGAAGCACATGCTCTGAGTATTTCCGAGCGGCTTGATTCTCTGGCCGCAAAAGAGGCTTAAGCTTGACCTGAGGGCATACACTCATCACATATGCCCCGTTTTAACTGCCAGAAAGGCTCTGTAATGAACGAAGGATCCCATGTCTAAGGAAGACATGATTGAGTTCAGCGGTACCGTGACTGAACTGCTGCCGAATGCGATGTTCCGCGTCAAGCTTGACAACGAACACATGATTCTTGCTCACACGAGCGGAAAAATGCGCAAGAACCGCATTCGTGTTCTCGCGGGTGATCGTGTCAGCGTCGAAATGACGCCATATGACCTGACCAAAGGTCGTATTACCTTCCGGTTCAAATAAGCGCAGAAGATGCCTGCTCAGGACGACGCTGTTCCGGCGTCCGCCCGTCCGCTGCTCGTTCTTGCTTCTGCGTCGCCGCGCAGAAGGGAGTTGCTGTTTCAGATCGGCCTTGTTCCGGATCGGATTGTTTCGCCAGATATTGACGAAACGCCCCGTCCTGATGAGCTTCCCCGTGTTTACGCAGAGCGTATGGCGCGGGAAAAAGCGGCCCTGGTCGCTGGGAAGACGTCTGAACCTGCGTTGATTCTGGCGGCTGATACAGTTGTCGCCCTTGGACGTCGTATTTTGCCCAAAGCAGACGATCGGGAGACGGCCTTGAGTTGTATCAGCCGTTTGTCCGGGCGTCGGCATACGGTTGTGACGGCTGTTGCCGTTGCGCCGTCTCCGTCCTGGAGTGCTGGTCGCTGCGGGCTTCGCGTGACGGAAACCTCTGTCGCATTTTCCCGCATGACCGAACGCCAGATAGAGGCATTGGTGGCTGTGGGAGATTGGGAGGGCAAGGCTGGTGGCTATGCTTTGCAGGGACACGCGGCTTCTTTCATACGTCAGATTTCAGGAAGCCCATCCGCAGTGATCGGCTTGCCTTTGTTTGAAACTGCGCAGTTGCTGCGGGGCCAGAAGGGCAGCTGGCTTCCCTGAAACGGAGGAAAGCCGCTTTATGGTCGTTTATGCTGATATCCGTGTTGCCTGTTCCCCGGGAGAGGCACGCGTGGCGGTTACTGATGGCCGCACCCTTCTGGATTATGCATTATGGCGTCCTGCCGCTCCTGAAGGGGTGGGAGAAGTGCATCTTGGACGGGTGACAGCCTGTCGTCCCGAGATGGGGGGAGCATTTGTCGCACTCGCCGGACATGAGCCGGGATTCCTGCCGGAGCAGGATGGTGCATCTCCTTTGAACGAAGGGACTTCCATTGTTGTCACGATCACACGTGCTGCCATGGGAGGAAAAGGACCGCGACTGAAAAGGGTGGAGGGCGAGGATGTTGCCGCAGGTGGCAGTGTTCCACGGCTGCTGAAAGTCGCTCCATCGGCTGTTGAACGGTTTGCTCGCGCATGGCCAAATGCTGCCATTATTATTGACGGACCATCTTTCGCTGCACGTTTGCCGGTGCATTTGCGTGATCGTGTGCAACGTGTGCAGAGCGCTTTTCCTGACGAGGTTCAGGACGCTGTTGAAAAGCTGAGCGATGTTGAAATCGATCTGCCAGGGGGGATGCGTGCAAGCATCACGCCGACTCCAGCGCTGGTTGCCGTCGACATGGATAGCGGGGAGGCCCTGAGCGGAGGTCAGACGAAGCAGCGCGCGCAATATGCGGCAAACAGGGATGCACTGCCCGCCTTGTTGCATCAGATTCGTCTCCGAAATCTCTCCGGTGCGATTTTGATAGATCCGGCGGGTCTTTCCACGCGCAAGCGTCAGGCTTTGAAGGTGCCGGTGGAAGAGGCACTAGCTCTTGATCCTTTGAAACCACGGCTTCTGAGCGTTACAGCGCTTGGGTTATTGGAGATCGTACGTTCCCGTACGGCACCCCCGCTGCATGAGTTGAGGGAAAGTCCTCATGGCCGGGCTCTTGCCGCATTGGGCGCTGTTCTGGTTGCTGCTCGGCCAGGGACACGCCTGTGTCTGAAATGTTCTCCTGATGTGTTTCGAGCTCTTGAAACAGACAAGGAGGCGGTTGAAGAGGCGCGTCTGGCGTGCGGTGCTATTTTGCAGGTCAAACTTGATCCCGCTTTGACAGGTTCGAGATGGGAGATTTCAGATGAATGAAAAGACGCCCGTATGCCCTGTGTGTCAGGCGCCAACGGACTTTAAGTATCGCCCGTTCTGTTCGCGTCGCTGTGCTGATGTTGATCTGGGGCGTTGGTTTTCCGAGGAGTATTGCATCCCGGAGAATGGCCTGGATTCTGTTGATGAAAATACCGACAGTAAAGACGATTCAATGGCTTGACCTTACTTCGGCGACGGGATAAACCCCACTCCACGCCGAAAGGCTTTCGGTGCCCAAGTAGCTCAGTTGGTAGAGCATGCGACTGAAAATCGCAGTGTCACTGGTTCGATCCCGGTCTTGGGCACCACTTTTCCAAAAAATATCCCCCCCAAATAATCAAATAAAACGTCTCGCTTCATTGCGTGCGATCGTTTGATATGTCGTGTTCTGTGAAATGTTGCAAAAGCATATCGTCCAGGAAAACGACACCGCCAGCCTTGTTCAAGAGCTTGAACTGGCAGGCCAATCGCCTGTTTTTTCGATATACTGGTAGTATTATTACGCGTGAAACGATTTTGAGAGGTTTCACTCAAGAATAAAGCAGACTCCGATGTTGAATGGAGCCTGCTTTACATCGTGCTGGCCTTACATATTGCTGCCAAGTTGGGCGGAAATTTTAGAGCTCAGCTCAGTGACGATTTTTTGTGTCAGTGCCACAATAGCGGCGCTGCTATCTGTCGCGCCATTCAGGTGAAGCACGGTCTGGCCATGTTGGATGGAGCGTTTCTCATCCGCAGGGATGAACGCCCACTGCGCGACCAGTGTCGCTTCTCCGGCTGATGTTATGTCCAGCCGGGAAATCGAAATTTCGATGCGCGTATTGGCCGGAATTCCGACAGAATATCGTCCGATCAGAAGATCGGGGTGCGAGGCCGCAAGATCGGCGACCAGAAGATCGGTGATTCCGGATGACAGGCGTTCGGCCCAGCGCGCGTTGGAGCTATTTTTCAGCAGCGCGCCATCTCTGACGAGAATACTCTGATTATCGATATAGTCGGGCAGAGTAACACGCGTCAGCTGGACGAATGTTGCCGGCGCTGTCGATGCGACGGGCGGTTGTGGCGGTGCCAGCGTGTAGAGCTTCAGTGGGGGGGAGGCACAGCCAGCGATTGCCAGCGGAAGGGCAAGGCAGAGCGCTTGCGACAGACGCAGGAAGCTGCTGGTCCGGCCTTGGGACAGTCTCGGGGATCTGAGCATCTTTGGCGATATCCTTGGCTGATCTGTCACTGGCGGCGTCCTGTCAGCAGAAGCTGTGGATTGCGTTCGACGTCGGTTGCAAAGCCGCGCAAAGCGCCGGCAGCGGCTGCAATATCGCGCAACGTTGCATCGAGATTGGCCCGGTCATTGCTGCGTGGTGAAAGTATGGACTGAGCATCATGCAGGGATTTGTAGGCTTCATCGCTGGTTTTGACCGCACTTGCGAGCAGAAGCTGCAATTGGCTGCCGCGTTGTTTGATCTCGTCATTCCCTGTCGTCATCAGGGTATCGATATGAGACAGTGTGACATCAAGATGTTGTTGCAGATTGCTGATGGCGGCAGATGTTTCAGCAAAAGTCTTGCGTGATTCATCAACGCTGGCGAGCGTGCTTTTCACGAGCACCGGGATGTCTGCATCCAGTTTCTGGGCAAGATCATGAATGGAGATCAGGGTATCGTTGGCGTTGGCTGCCAGTTGTTTCAGGGGAATGGCCTGAAGGGTTTCTTTCAACTGCTGGATCGCGGAAACATGTGTCGGAATTTCGATTTCATTTCGAACGACCTGCGGATGGAGAATGTCCGGGCTTCCCGGGAAAAAATTGAGATTGATATTGGTTTGACCGGTGACAAAGCTTTGGAGATTCTGCTCGGCACGCAGCCCATGCGCGATAAGACTGTTCAGTTTGATTTCCCCGCTTTGTCCATTGGTATTGATGACGTGGACCTGATTGGGATCAAGAGAAACCTGAACAGGAATATAGGCTCTTTTTTGAATGGGGTCGAAGCGGAGAGAAATCTTTGTGACTTCTCCAACGCGGACGCCGCGGAATGTAACGGGCGCACCGATTGAAAGACCGCTGATCGAGTCCTGGAACACGATCACCGCTTTTACGGTGCGGCTGAACATGCTGGCGTTTCCGAAAAACACCAGAGCGGCAAGAGCAAGGATACTGCTGCCGAGAACGAAGGCGCCCGTCAGGGTCTGTCGTGTAGCGGAACCAGCCATTATTTGCTGTTCTCCTGTCTTTGGTCTGCGTTTTTGTCTGGAGTGATTTCCGTTACGGACGCCTGACGGTTCATGAATGCATGGACTGTCTGATTGTCGCAATGATCGCGCAGTTCACGGGGGGAACCGTGCGCGATTGGATGTTTTGTGACAGGGTCTAGGAAAATTCCATTATCGGCGATGTTGAAAAGACTCGAGAGTTCGTGACTGACGATGACGATGGTTGCCCCGAGCCCATCACGCAGGGTCAGGATCAGGTCATCCAGTCTGGCGGACGTGATGGGATCAAGGCCCGCGGAGGGTTCATCGAAGAACAGGACATCCGGATCAAGGGCGATGGCTCTTGCCAGTCCTGCACGTTTCTTCATGCCGCCGGAAATTTCGGAAGGGTAGAGATCAATCGCGTCAATCATACCGACCAGTCCCAGCTTGACTTCAACCAGCTGTCGTATGGATTTTCGGTCCAGGTGGGTGAACATTTCCAGTGGAAGGGCGACGTTTTCTCCAATGGTCATGGAACTCCAGAGCGCACCGCTCTGGAATAGGACCCCGAACCGTCTGTTCAATGCTGTGCGATGGCTGTCCGGCCCATGCCAATAATCATCTCCATCGACTGTATAAGTGCCTTCCAGAGGACGAAGAAGACCGATCATCGACCGGAGGAGGGTGCTTTTCCCGCAGCCTGATCCGCCCATAACAGCAAAGATTGATCCCCGGGCGACGTCGAAGGAAATATCTTTCTGGATAATTTTGGTTCCGTATCCGATGCAGACATCGCGAACGGATAGCAGGCCTTCTGGGGCTGGCGCTGCGGTGGGGAGTGGTGCGGTATTCATATATCGATCACCATGGCTATCACGGCAAAGAAGGCATCCATGGCGATAATGCCGACAATTCCCACGACGACGGCGCTTGTCGCGGCTTTACCGACATCGGCTGCGCTGCGTCCTGCATTCAGGCCGATCTGGCAGGATATAAGGCCGATCATGATTGCGAAAAAAATGCTTTTTGTGAAACCAAATTCAAATTGCTGGAGATTCACGGCGCCAAAGGTCTGATGCCAGTAGCCGATACCGGTAACGGAAGGGAGCATCCCGGTTGTAACGACAAATCCTCCGATCATGCTCATCAGACAGCCATAGAGATAAAGCAATGGCATCATCAGCATGAGCGAGGCGATGGAAGGGAGTACGATATAAGACGTTACCGGTATGCCGAATACACGCAGCGCATCGATTTCCTCGTTGCTGAGCATGGTTGAGATACGCGCGGCATATGCGCCACCCGTTCGGCCCGCCATGATGATTGCAGTGAGTACGGCTGAGAGTTCACGGACGCAGGCAAGGCCGACAAGATTGGCTACGTAAGCATCTGCGGCGAACTTGCGAAGCTGGACGGCGCCGACAAAGGCCAGAATGCAGCCCAGAAGAAAGTTGACGATACTGACAATCAAAAGTGCGGAGGGGCCGGCGTCAAAAATGTCACTTAACAGATCACGTATTCTCATACGTCCCTGTCCGCGCTTGGGAGCAAATCCGCTGCGCAGGGTATCCCATCCCAGTAGGACAGTCGTTCCAATGACTTCGAGGGCCTTTGTGACACCGCTGCCCAGAGCGTGAAGCACTTGTGGTGGTTTGCGACGATGGGAAGGTGCTTCGTGAAACTGGGAGGGCAGGAGGGCAATCAGCCGCTGAGCGGATGGGGGCACTCCTTGTGTATCTACCTTGATCTGGGCGTTGTCGGCTTCACGCAAAACCGTCCAGAGAAAAGAGATGAAGGAAGTATCCCAGTCATTGAGCTTGGTGCAGTCGAAAGACAGGCTGCGGTTTCCGGGAATATTTTGAAAAATTCCCGGTGTGAAGGATGGGATGCTCAGACAGTCTGTGGTCCAGTGCCCTGTCAGTTCGACGACCAGTTGCCCGGACTCATTGCGAACTTTCCATTCGGGCGTATCAGCCTCACGTTGCACCCTGCGCCCGTCCTTTCGCATATATGTCGCTGGCTCTTGATTATCCGTTTCTGGCGGGGCCATGGAACGGATCAGTAAAGTCAGGTGGAAGCAGGAAAATTCCACTCAGGACACGCTACAGGATTTTCTGCGGATTGTAAGCCTTTCAAGTCTTCAATGTCAGATTGACGCCTATCTGGAAGCGGATAGGTTTGAGGAACGGGCGTTACCATGAGAATATGGAACGCAAGAGTTTGCGAGTATATTGATCGTTTGCGCAGCGTTTCGTCACGCGGTGGTTCTATCGGGAAGCAGGTTGGGGGATATGGTGTGCGGATAAGAGGTAACGGGTTCTTGGTCTCGCTTTTGTGCATGAGTGGTCTTGGCGCATGTGCAGTCGGTCCGGACTATAAGAAGCCGCACACATGGACGCCTTCGGCATGGCAGCATGAGCAGTCCGTGGTCTCGGCCCCGGAAAGCGTGACGACATCAGACAGACCGGATTCTGCTTGGTGGAAGATTTTTCATGACCCGGAACTGTCAGACCTTGAAACGCGTCTGGCTGCGCAGAATATCGATGTTCAGGTTGCGATGGCCCAGCTGGCGCGTAGTCGTGCTCAGTTGATGATCGCTGGCGCCGAACGTTATCCGGGACTCAGCGCTTCGGGCTCGTATGCTCGGACTCAATATAGCACCAAGAGCATGCAGAGGATTATTTCCCGGATCGGAAAAGGAAATAATCTGCTTCCAGGTGAAAATCTGGCGGATATGTCGGGGTCAGCTGTGATTCCGCTTCTCGACCAGTGGCGCGACAGTATTGATGCAACATGGGAGGTCGATCTCTGGGGGCGGGTGCGTCGGCAATATGAAGCATCAAAAGCCTATATGGATCAGACCGGTGAACAGGCGCGGAGTGTGCTGATCGCGCGGCAGGCTGATCTGGCGCGGGATTATGCCGAATTGCGTGGATTGCAGGAGCAGCTGCGTATTCTGCAGAAAAGCCAGAATGAAGCGAAACAGATGCTGGATCTGAGTTCTGCACGTTACCATGCCGGTCTGGTGAGCGAATTGGATGTGCAGAATGCGCGTGGGCAGTTGGAAACAGCAACCGCGCAGATTCCGCAAATGGAGCAGGGGATTCGGGAGCGGTTGAACGCGATCAGTCTTCTGATGGGGGCTGTGCCTCATTCTCTGGACCGTGAGCTGGAACCGGCAGGGCAGATTCTGCCAGTTCCTCCCAAAGTTCCGGTTGGCGTGCCTTCGGAGCTTGCGCAACGTCGTCCTGATATTCGAAGCGCAGAAGCTGGCCTTCATGCCGCGACGGCTGAGGTTGGGGAGGCTATGGCGGACTTCTATCCAAAAGTGACGATCGACGCGGGATTCGGTTTCCAGTCCCTGTCATTCCGGGATCTTGGTTTCTGGAATGCGCGCGCATGGAATGTGGGGCCATCAATCACGTTACCCATTTTCCAGGGGGGCCGTTTGCGCGGGCAGTTGGAGTTGAAGAAGGCCGCGCAGAAAGAAGCGGCGCTGGAATACAGGCAGACGGTTCTTGGTGCGTGGAAAGAGGTTGATGATGCCTTGACCGCAAGTGCGGATGAACAAGCGCGTCGAGATCAGTTGGCTGAGCGGGTGAAGACGTCAGAGCGTGCGTGGGTTCTGGCGGGAGAACAATATCGTCATGGGATGACGACATTCCTTCAGGTGCTGAATGCCGAGAGGCAGTTGCTGTCTGCGCGGCAGGATTTTGCCGAGAGTCAGACGTCTGTCGCGACGAATGTGGTGCGACTCTATAATGCGTTGGGCGGAGGTTGGGAGGCGGTGATGTAAAAGGCGCGCTGCGCCTTGGTTTCTCTTCGTTTTCTGAGTGTTGTCAGGATTTTTTTGGAGAATTTTCCTGATATGAGTTGACGGTGTGTTGGTGTGGGTCTATACCCCGGCTCACCGCAGCGGACTGGTTCTTGACTTTAAGTCCTGCTTCGGTAGAATACTCGGCCCGGTTGGGCTTTGTTCTTTGACAATTGTATAGAGAC
>JAAYUA010000100.1 GCA_012517935.1 Acetobacter sp.
CTTCGTGACCGACACGCTTGCGATCGGCTACCACTTCAAGCCGTTCTCGTTCATGAAGTCGCCCACCTTCCGGATGAACTTTTCCAACCTCACCGGCTCGATTGTGCGTGTTGGCACCACCGGCGTGACCAACAACCTGCATAACGTGACACTGCTCGACGGCTCGACACTCGCCGGCAGCTCAGGTGCGAGTTTCTATGTCCTGCCGCGCTTCTCGATGACAGGAACAATCTCAACCGACTTCTGATGGCAGGCATCGACATAAAAACACCGGCAAAACACAAAAAAAGCCAGATACAGAAAAGATCACAAAAAACAGAACATTCGTCACTCAATATGAACCATGACAGAGCTCAGAAAATATTTCGAAAAGGAAAGCTGAATCTTTTTGATTGTATGGCTTGTTGAGGAAAAAGCATGAATACCTGCTTCCTGACCAACATGGTCGGGGAGCACGCATCTCCAGTTCAGCTCGATGTTGATTGCAACACATAGATCAGCAGAGCTGAATGCAGCTTCCTGCCTGTCGTCAGGCATCTGAACCGCTTTGATCACGTCAAGATCCGTCTCAGTTTCTTTCTTGTTTTATAAGCAGGAATCTTTTTTCTGTGGATGCCATAGATATTTCGCTGATACGAATTGGAGCGCCGGGGCGCATCCATATTCGCCCCGAACCCACTTGACACTACAGTTGCATTCACACTCTCTCCATTCCGAAGACAGGAAGAAAACTTCATAGGTCAAACAGGTGTACTAGTGGCACAATCCTACTGCCTGAGTGAGGGTAAGCCCTAAGCCTGCATCAATGAAGCCCGTCAAAGGCCCCATCCTGCACTACCCCACGCTTTTAAAGAACGACGACCCTCGACATCCGAAAACAAGACCACATCCGGCCAGCCTTATCCGTTTAATCCGGAGAGCTGACATGCCTCGGACCTGATGATTGCCGCATGAAAACCGACAGTAGAAGATAAAATAGGCCCGAAACAAAAAACACAAGAAGAGGACGAAGAAACTCTACAGGAATAGAGTAATATAAGGCTACGCCTGCAACTGTTGAAGAAAGAGCGCGTATGTTGAATCCGTGCCAGAACCAGTATGGACCATTCCGGTCAAACAGTTCCCTGACATCAATTCTCCCTTTGCGGAGAATGAGCACGTCAGCAATGATAATTCCTGTAATCGGGGCAAACATGCTGCCAATGGCATCAACATAGCCAATCAGATTGTGCACCACATCCTGCGAAGCTGACAGTGCAATGCCGAAAGCACTGACAATAGCAGTGGCCGTTGTCCTTTTGAGTGAGGGGAAAATATTCTCGAGAGACAGTCCGCCCGTGTAAATATTGAGTGAATTTATCGAGATATTGTCAAAGAGAAGCAGGACGAAAATGAGCAGTAGCGAGAGATGGTCAGGGTAGTGGGCGCTGAGAATGGTAAACACATTGCCATCAGCGCCTTTGACAGCTGATGCGGCATACGCACCAAAAATGGTGGCAATCATTGTGCCGCAAAGCGAGGCGAGTCCCACGGCCCGGTAGGTGACGCGCCGGTCGCTTGAATAACGACAGAAATCAGCGGCATCGGTAATCATACTGAGCCACGATGAGCATCCCGTATTGAACCAGATCGCGATAATGACCCATGACCAAGCATGCTTTCCCTCATAGTTCCACACAGCCAGGGGATGAAACGCCGGGTCGGACTGATGTGTGAGCAGGAAGACAAAGTAGGAGATAATCGCAATTTTCATGGGCAGGACAAATCGCGACATTTTCTTCAGCCAGTCATAGCCAAGAACTGCGAAAACGATCTGCAGCAGCCCGAACAGGATTCCGATCACCGGCAATGACAAGGCCAGTCCTGTGACCTGAAGGATTAAGGCATGAACAGCAATTGTCCCGATGATGGTATTAAGTGCGAAAAAATAGACCGAGCATATGGCCCGTGCGGCCGAGGGGATCAGTTGGGCTCCCCGGATGCCAAAAGACATCCTCGCCGCCACTTGGCCCGGAATACCATAGTCAACGCCGATACGCGTAATCATGGTGTAGGGGATCAGTGCTGAGAGAGTGCCCAGTCCCACAGCAATGCAGGCTGCCTTGAAAGACAGCCCCATGGCAACCGCAGCCCCGCCATGCAGCATGACGCTCGGGTTGATGAGAAAATTCACGAAAATAGAAAACTGATCAAGAAATCCGACTGTTTTCAGGTCGGCAGGAACAGGTTCAATGCCCGCCTGTTCAATATGGACTGATGGCAGATGATGCGTGTTTTCGCTCAAGGCATCACTTCCCATGACGCAGATCCATGGTGCGTGCATGATAATACAGTGCACCATCCTGAACGATCAGGAAGCGCGCGACTTCTGCTCCGTTATTGACATGTGCGTGCATGCTGCTCGGTGGGGTGACCAAGGTCGTCCAAGGAGACCAATTGAACGGAACACCATCAATAACAGTGTGGCATCCCTCTCCGGCAACAACTAGTGTGATCGCCGCTGCGTTATGGCGATGAGGCGGCTGCGTTTCTCCAGGAAACAGCGTGTTGAAGGATAGTGTCAGGGCAGGGGTGACTGCTCGAAGGTCTTCCTCAGCAACAGAACTGAAAATAAGCGCGCGTCCGGATGTCTGTGAAGATCGTGGCGCAGCGAGAACAATCCGCAGCTCCTCCTCTATGACGGAAGCCGGATAGAACACAGGCACAAATCGTGGGTCATCCCGGTCTACGGTCACCCCGAGAAGGCGGTTCATTGGATTGCTGTTGACGCACCAGAGAACCATGTCGTCACTAGCAGCACTGAACTTGCAAATATCACACGCAATCAGAACATCTCCCGGAGCGAGGGAAAATTCCTCTCCCGATGAGAGCGAGGCCTTGCCCGCACCGCGAATCACATAAACCACCTGCTGTCCATTATCGTCACTCTCAAGACAATCCGAGGCACCGATAACTGCATAGCGTGCCAGCATCAGCGGAGAAGTGGCAACACCCGAGAAACCAGCACCCTCGCAGTCAATAAATCGGCTGGTCGTGATACCTGCCGTCGCCGGGGATAGGGCTTCCATGGCTTCGGCCTTGAAATCTTCGGCAGCAACAGGTGCGAGCTTGAGGTTGAAACCGTTGCCGGAATTATAGAACCGGGCCCTTTCTTCCGCCGCATTCCGCGGCTGTGCGATCCTGTGTGTGGGCATCTCCTCAAGAGAGAGAA
>JAAYUA010000007.1 GCA_012517935.1 Acetobacter sp.
GAGAACCCATTTCACATCTTCTTCAATATAACGCATTTCGTGATTCAGAAGATTGTAATGGGCTGACACCAACCAGAAGTCATGCGCAGAAAAGACAATGCCTGCCCCATTGGCTTTCGCAATAATAGGCAGCGACAGCGAGTGATGTCCCAAATGCTGGAAATGTACAAGATCAAATTTATACTGGCTGATGACACTCGAAAACGCCATTTCCTCAGGGCCATCACAGAGGGCATCGACCCAGCCCACCTCAGGCACTTCGAAACTCTCTATTTCACGTCCGTTTGCATCCGTCAGACGGCAGGTTGTTCCACGACGCAACCAGTAGAAAAATTCGACATCCTTCAAAAGCATTGAAGCAATGGTCTGCTGATAAACTTCCACACCACCCCATGCCTGTTCATGGATGGTTGAATGTGTACACATCAGCACACGCAATCTGCCCTTTTTGGCAGCAACATTACCAGCCGGACGCTCATGTCGCTTGAAGTCGGCTCCGGTAATGTCGATCATTTTCTGCAAGCGATGCTCATACAGATGAGCTGACATCACGGATTTCTGCGCGGCCAAAGCCATTTTTCTACGCAGATTTTTATTCTCAAGAATAGCAGCAACCTGATCAACCAGATCATCAGCATTCCGCACCACAGGCACACCGGCTACATCGGCAAGATACTGATCCTGCATCTGCTCACCGGCTTCAACGACCTGCGCCGTACCTGCCAGCCCAAGCTCGTAAAAACGTGGCCCGGGTGCCGTCGCCTGCCCAACATCACCATGACTTGCATAGTCACGAAACATGGTCAGAGTGACAGCGCTGGCATTGGCGAAATCAATAAAAGCCTGGTGGCTGACCGGTCGCTGTAACGCAAGCTCCGCAATATCTGCCGGCAAAGGCGGCAGATACTCATTCCCTGGGCAAATCAGTTTCAGCCGTGCCTCGGGAAACGCAGCTATGACGCGACGCAATGTCCCAACACGGTTGGGCCACATGGTGCCGGCAAAGAAGATATCATAATCAAGGTCGGAAGCGCTTCTGACCTTACGTTCGTGAATTGATGCGCTCGCAGCAAGAGGGAGATAAAAACCTCGACCTCTGTAATGTTCCGCACATGACGGGTCATTTGTGAAGATATAATCAAACATCGAAGTATTTCCGATGTTGAAATCCAGCATGAAAGGATCTTCGAAAGCCCAGAAGATCATTGTTTTGAATGCCGGACGAATACGCTTCATCAGCTCAACATTAATTCTCTGACCATCAATACAGATCAGAACATCATGTTCGCCTGAAGCTGCCAGCCCGGCCAGCGTCATATTGTCTGCAACGACAATATTATCGTCACCAAGGAGTTTTCGGGCCGCTCGTTCAAAAGCTAATGTAAGATAGTAATTCGGATTATGCGTATAATTTGTATTATAAATAACAGCCATCTATTCGAGGAAACCTCTCAGCCTCCTCCCTCCAGCTTAAATCTGTCGGCGCCGACACACCATCCCATATAACAGGCATGCATCAGGACCTGTATCCTTCTTTTGATAATAACTTTGCTTTAACTACTTTGAAAAGAAAAATGGCGCCGTTTCCGGCGCCATTTCCAAAAATCTTACAAATGAAGATTTTTTACACTTCCGAGTTCCGGCGACGGATAGCCGCACCGAGAATATCACCCAGAGAAGCGCCGCTGTCGGACGAACCATATTCGTCGATAGCTGCCTTATCTTCCTCGACCTCACGGCCGCGGATGGTCAGCGCCAGCTTGCGGGCTGCACGGTCAACGGACACGATCTTCGCATCAACCTTTTCGCCAACAGCAAAACGCTCCGGACGCTGTTCAGCCTTATCGCGGGCCAGTTCAGCGCGACGGATGAAGCCGGTCAGAACATCGTCGACCTTCACTTCAATGCCGTTGGACTGAATTGCCGTGACAACACAGGTTACGACCGTGCCCTTCTGAACGCCGGCAAGGGCATCAGCTGCTGGGTCTTCCTGAAGCTGCTTGATGCCGAGAGAGATACGCTCTTTCTCAACGTCAACATCCAGAACCTTGGCCTTGACGACCTGACCCTTCTCATAATGGGTCATGGCGACTTCGCCAGTCTCATCCCATGACAGGTCGGACATGTGAACCATGCCATCAATGTCAGCGGAAAGACCAATGAACAGACCAAACTCGGTGATGTTGCGGATTTCACCCTCAACAATCGCACCGACCTTGTTCTCTTCAGCGAACTGCTCCCACGGATTGCGCTGAACCTGCTTCAGGCCCAGAGAAATACGACGCTTGGAGCTGTCGACATCCAGAACCATGACGTCGACTTCCTGAGAAGTAGCGACGATCTTGCCCGGATGGACGTTCTTCTTCGTCCAAGACATTTCGGAAACGTGAACCAGACCTTCAACGCCCGGCTCCAGCTCAACGAATGCGCCGTAATCCGTGATGTTCGTCACGCGACCGGAGTAACGTGCACCCGGCGGATACTTGATGGCAACATTTTCCCAAGGATCAGCTTCAAGCTGCTTCATACCCAGAGAAATACGCTGTGTATCGGAATTGAAGCGGATCACCTGAACGCGAACCGGCTGACCGATGGTCAGAGCTTCGGACGGATGATTGATGCGCTTCCAGGCAATGTCGGTGACATGCAGCAGACCATCAACACCGCCAAGGTCAACGAACGCACCGTAATCGGTGATGTTCTTGACGACGCCGTCAAGGATCATGCCTTCCTTCAGGCCCTGAATCAGCTCGCTGCGCTGCTCAGCACGTGTCTCTTCAAGAACGGCACGACGGGAAACAACGATGTTTCCGCGAGCACGATCCATCTTCAGAATCTGGAACGGCTGAACAACACCCATCAGCGGTGCGACATCACGAACCGGACGAATGTCAACCTGGCTGCCGGGCAGGAACGCCATGGCGCCACCGAGATCAACGGTGAAGCCACCCTTGACGCGTCCGTAAATCGTGCCGTTGACGCGCTGGTTGGCCTCGAAAGCCTTCTCCAGGTTGGTCCAGGCCTCTTCACGACGCGCTTTCTCACGGGACAGGACGATGCTGCCGTCCTTGTCTTCATAGCGCTCAATGTAAAGCTCAACGACATCGCCCGGACGAACTTCCGGGGTTGCGCCAGCAGGCCCGAACTCACGCAGGGAAACGCGTCCCTCGCTCTTGAGGCCAACATCGACAATCGCGAACTCGTCCGTCAGACGAACAATACGACCACGAACAACCGAGCCTTCGAAGCCCGTGTCCTGTCCGAGTGTTTCATCGAGAAGCGCGGCGAAGTCTTCACCGCGAAAATGATCAGTGGTGGTGGCTGAAGCCATGTGAAACGATATACCTAGCCGTCCCCAAAACAGGGCCGGCACTTCATGCGCCAGACAGCCGCAATCGATCGCCTGGCGACTGATCCGCGTTTCGGAGCCCCTGCCCCGACCGTACCGGACCTGTCATAAAAAATTGCACGGGGTGCCCTCTCGGACGTACTCGCCGACAATCATGTCAGGCACAGAGACCCGATTGGCAACAGCTGTCAAGGAAAACCTCCGGAATTCTCAGGAATTCAGAAAATTTCACCCCACACAGAGCCGTTTACAAGGTTTCACATTCACGTGGAGCGCCGTTTCAGAGCCGGGATACGCTCATCAACGATCGCCAGAACATGCGACAAAGCCTCTCTGGCAGACATGCTGTCAGTATCCACAACGATCGCATCTTCTGCGATTTTAAGTGGCGCAACAGCCCGGGAGCTATCAGCACCATCCCGCTGCCGGAGCGCATCTGCCATTGCAACCAGAGCTTCTGCAGCATCAGGAGCCGCAGGATCTCCTCCGGTCTGAAGAAAGCGCCGCTGCGCACGAATTTCCGGAGATGCCGTGATGTAGAATTTCAGAGCCGCGTCAGGAAAAATGACCGTGCCGATATCTCGGCCATCAAGAACAGCACCACGTTCGGAAGCGAAGCGACGCTGGGTATCAATCAATGCGGCCCGAACTTCCGGCTGTTTCGCCACCAGACTGGCTCCGCGATCGACTTCCGGCGTTCTCAGATCACTCCGTTCGAGATCTTTTGCTTCCAGACTGGCGGCACAAAATTCCCCGGAATTTTCCGCAGGGTCCAGCCCCGCGTCCAGCATCAGCCGGGCAACCGCACGATAGAGCAACCCTGTATCAAGATATGGCAAGCCGACAAAAGCTGCCAGTTCCCGGGCAAGCGTTCCCTTCCCTGCGGCCGCTGGCCCGTCGACGGCAATCACGATGGACGACACCTTGAGTTTTCTCCGTTTCGTTGTTTCAGAACCGCCAGAACCCACAGGCAGACAGAACAGAAGGCTCAATGCCCCATTGTCTGACACACTTCAACGACGAACCAGCACCCGCCCAACGCCCGTCGGGACATATTACAGTTTGACAGATGCCGCCCAAACTGGCATGGCCCGCGCCTCTGGACAGTTGGTTGGAATTCCGGTTCTGACTGGACCGTTACAGTTGCACCCGTTTCATAACTGATCAGGATTCGACAGGTACACGATGGCTCAGCCCGAACTTGGCTCCAAACGCGTCTGCGTCTCCTGCGGCGCAAAATTCTACGATCTTCAGAAAGATCCCGCGGTCTGCCCCAAATGCGGTGCAGAACAGCCCGCAGAAGTGCCCCGTCTCCGTCGCAGCGGCGATATCCCCATCCCCGATCAGGTCGTAAGCAAATCCGAGTCTACTGAAACAGACGAGGACATCACCGATGACGAAGACAACGACGTCATGGAAGATGCGCCCGACCTGGACGATGACGATGATACCGACATCAGTTCGGATATCGACGTCAGAACAGAAAAAGACGAACACGATTCCTGAATTTCATGAAAGGGCTGCCGGATATCAACCGGCAGCCTTTTTTATTTCAGGATTCAATTTTTACGTGGGAAACCCACAATCCTATAGCGCTCGATCTCGACACCAACCGAATCAAGCTCTTCAAAAATATCCAGCTTCTCAATTCTGACCCTGACAACAGCAACACGGTCATCTTTGAGGACACCAGCCGCGATGCGCTCCGCCAGCGTCTCTACCAGCCTGATATGCCCCTCGGCGATAATCCGACGAACAAGCAGCACCACAGTCTCATATGAAACCGTGCGGCTCAGATCATCCACACCCTCCACCAAATCAGCCTGATCTGGCACACCATAGGAAACATTAACGCGAATTCTCTGCGTTACACCCTGCTCATGGGGAAACACCCCAATATGAGCATCGAGAATCATGTCTTTCAGGAAAAGGCGACGCAACGGCGGAAGAGCCGGCCATGGGGCAAAAAAACTCATAAACTGTCACCCACTACATAAAAAACAGAACGGCATCCCTTATTCGACGGGGGCCACACCACCAGCTCTGTCAGGAGACCATTGGAGGTGTTGCCCTCCATCCAATGCAAGCATTTGTCCCGTCACCGACGGCAGCGCCAGCAGAGCGATGACAGCACGAGCCACTTCATCAGGAGATGTCCCCCGCTCAAGCGGCACTGAAGCGCACTGCTTTGCAAACTGCTCTTCCGTCTGACGCAAGCTGGGCAGAGCCGGACCCGGACCAATCGCATTCACCCGTATTTTCTTCGGTGCAAGCGCAAGAGCCATTGTCTGCGTCATGGTCCATAAAGCGGATTTGGTCAGGGTATAGGTCATGAAATGAGGCGTAAGCGACCAAACACGCTCATCGATCATATTCAACACCATTCCTTCGCATTCAGAAGGAAGGCTGCGTGCGAAAGCCTGCGTCAGAACGAACGGCGCCCTCAGATTGGGTTCGAAATGACGATCCCATCCCTCTCGCGTCACGTCGCTCCACTCATCTCGCTCAAAGACAGAAGCGTTATTGACCAGCACGCCCACTGGACCAAGCTCGGCCATCACACGTTCGACCAGCGAACCTGTTTCGTCTTCCCTCGCCAGATCAGCCTTCAGAATATAACCGTGTCCTCCTTCAGCCTTCAGTTCAGCCAAAGCACTCCTGGCCGCTTCATCACTGTCACGATAATGAATCGCCACGGAAAATCCTGCCCGCGCCAACTCCATCACGATCGCACGTCCCAGCCGGATCGCTCCGCCAGTGACAAGCGCCACGCGAGGAATGGCAGCCGCAACCGGCAAGCCAATACCCATATTCATTCCCTTCATGCCGGGCGTCTTGCCCCCAGAGCCGCCGCCAGAGTGCCATCATCCAGAACATCCAGCGCGCCCCCCATTGGGACACCCTGCGCAACACGACTGACCAAAATCCCGGTGGAGTGTAATTTTTCCTGAAGCCAGTGCATGGTCGTGGCGCCTTCGACTGTCGCGCCCAGGGCAAGAATCACTTCTCGCACATTGCCTTCTTCGATCCGGGAAAATAGAGGCTTCGTATTCAGATCTTCAGGACCAATACCCGTTAGAGCGGACAACGTGCCACCAAGAACAAGATAAACGCCCCGATGGACGCCTGCCCGTTCCAGAGCCCAAAGATCGCCTACGCCTTCGACAACACAGATCAGCCCATGATCCCGATGAGAATCATGACAAATGGAGCATGGATCGGTCGTATCCAGATTGCCGCATGACGAACACACCCGAACCGAACGGGCTACATCCTCCATCATGCGCGCAAGGGGTATAAGTCGAACTTGCGGATCTCTCAGAAGAGAGAGCACCGCCCGCCGTGCGGAGCGTGGACCAAGTCCCGGCAAACGGGCCATCTGACCGATCAGACGTTCAATCTGTGTCTCAGCCATGATGACCTCAAACCCTGAAATCAGAAAGGAAGCTTCATGCCTGCCGGGAGATTCAGTCCGCCCGTGACTTTCTTCATCTCTTCAGCAGCACGGGCATCAAGCTTTTTGCGGGCATCCGCACATGCCGCGACGATCAGATCCTGCAGCATTTCCATGTCTTCCGGATCTGCCAGCTTCGGATCAATCGTGATGGAGCGCATATCGCCCTTGCCACTGAGAACCACGGTGACCATGCCTGCCCCAGCAGCACCCTCAATATTCATCGCTTCCAAAGTGGACTGCATTTCTTCCATTTTGGACTGCATCTGCGATGCCTGCTTCATCAGACCGGCAAGATTCTTCATTTCTGATATTCCTTTAAAAAACTCTGACACACTACAGGACTGATATATCAGCCAAAGACCATTCAGTCATGAACCTCACCAGGATCGAGCGGCCTGTTATCCTCATCAACAAAAACCGCATCGTCAGGTGCAAATTCAAGATCCGGCGCGTCATTCATAATTTCAGGTGGCA
>JAAYUA010000008.1 GCA_012517935.1 Acetobacter sp.
GCACGTTGTCACGCAGCCATTTCAGAAAGTGGTCTGGATCATCCGGATCAGCGCTCATGCCCTTTACCGCCACATTCAGTAGGTTCTTCAGTGACGGCGTCGAATAGGCCAACCCGAACCCCAGCCGTTCGGAGGGATCGATCACAGTGCAGTTCACGCCATGACGCGCAGCAAGATTCCACGCCGTCAGCGCTCCACTTGCGCCCCCACCAATAATGACGATGTCGCACATGTCTGTTTCGGTCATATCACTCAAGCTCCTGCGTCGCTGTTACGACCAGAATGACCGGAGGAGATCATGCAATCCAGAAGATTATATCGATCAATTCGTTCGTATGGGACGAACGGTTCAAGGCTCAGGACGCATCCTTTGATGCTCGAAGATAAAACTTAATGTGATATGGATTGCCGATAGGAATGTATAAGCGCAGTGGTCGTATCTGGTGAAAATAGCTCCCCAGTTTTTGGGTTTGAAAACATATTCTCAATCAGGTTGTTCTTTTTCCAACGCCACTGCTACAGTTTGTTGTGTTTTCTAATTTTTTATGACCGCAATGCTTGCCGGGAGGCTCGCATTTCAAGCAGTTGACATCGAGAAAATCCAAATTGTTCGTCTTTTCGGTCTGGAATGCAAACTGCATCTGTAGTGCCAAGCTCCGTCTTCAACTCTGACCCGGCCTCAAACGCGTGTAAATAAACACTCAGCAGCCGCTACGAACACTCAATGAACACGTTGTCCAGCCATCGCCCATGCTGATCCAAATCTGATGCTCTTCCAGAATCTCTATGAAGTGGGGTGCCGCAGATTGCGATCCCTGATCGGAATTGAAGATTTCGGGATTGCCAGAACGCGTGAGGACATCCTCAAGCCCCTCGATACAAAACTCTGCATCCATCGTGTTCGACAAACATCATGACAGAACCTTGAGCTGTAACTTGCCTTACAAAAACTCGTCCCGTCTCAGGTCGGATCATAGCTTGACCTCCTGTCCGAAAAAACGGGACCATCTCAATCTATAATAACCAAATTCCGGAACCAAATATGATAGGAATTTATAGCCCTGCAATCCGCTCTCCGAATTAAACGAGCGACAGTTTCATCAGGGACAGCCATCATAACCGGGTTCAGTCAAACACTGGGCTCTGTGAAAGCTGAAACAGCATCTTTTGCTGATTAAAAAATCTATTTTTAAAACAAATGGCATATCCATGAAATCTCTCTTTTCAGAAACTTCGAACGGACATGACTCGCATATTTGCAAAAATGTTATCCGCCTTCCCTACACCGCTCAAATCAGCCCCATGACTGTTTCGAATTCCCTTCTGCAACTGGCCGACCTGGTTTGGGATGCCGGAATGAAAAATCTGGCATCCGAATTGATCGACCTTGCGCATTCAGCGTTTGATGATGGACACGATACGGAAAAGGAATTTACGAAAAATGCTGAAAATACAGGAAAAAATCATTTATTCGAACCTCATTCGACTGTTACGGATTTTGCAAGATTACGCGGCTGATCAACATCCGTGCCTTTGAGCAATGCAACTTCATATGCCAGCATCTGCGTCGGGATAACCTGCACGACAGGAGCAAGGAATTCGCTGACACGGGGCATGACCACCACATGCTCGGCGATTTCACGCACGCGTGCAGCCCCTTCCGTGTCCGTAAATGCAAGGATGCGTCCTCCACGGGCCTTCGCTTCCTGCACATTGGAAAGGGTTTTTTCAAACAAGGCCCCCGACGGAACCGTGACAACCACAGGCACGCTGCGATCAATCAGAGAGATCGGTCCATGCTTCATCTCTCCCGCGGCATAAGCCTCAGCATGAATATAGGAAATTTCCTTCAGCTTTAACGCACCTTCCTGAGCAACAGGAAAAGCACTACCTCGGCCCAGATATAAAACATCCTGAGCTTCAGCAACAATTTCTGCCATCCGGCGAATATCATCACCCTGCTGAAGCGCTTCCGCAGCCCGACTGGGCAGGTCGAGCAAAGACGAAACCAGCTCTTCCTCTCCGGCAATATCAATCGCGCCTCTTGCCCGCGCCAGCGCAACGGTCAGACAGGCAAGAACAGTCAACTGCGCGGTAAAAGCTTTCGTCGATGCAACGGAAATTTCAGGACCGGCAACAGTGCCGAAAACAACATCGCTTTCACGCGCCATCGTGCTGTGTTCGACATTGAGGACTGACAGAACCGAAAGCCCCTTGCCACGAAGGGAGCGTAACGCAGCCAATGTATCAGCCGTCTCTCCTGACTGGGAGATCATGATCCCCAGTGAACCCGGAGCCAGCGGTGGATCGCGATAGCGCAATTCACTGGCAACATCGATATCGACAGGTAGACGGGCAATATTCTCCAGCCAGTATCGACCGATCATGCCTGCATAAAACGCAGAACCACAGGCACTGATCACGGCACGAGGTACCTCGGCCAGATTGAAAGGCATGTCAGGCAACGCAATCCGGCGTCTGGCCGGATCAATCATGCGACGCAGCGTCTGGCCAATGACCAGAGGATGTTCATGAAGTTCCTTTTCCATGTAATGCCGGTAACCATCCTTGCCGACTGCTCCGGCAATGAAGGCTGTCGTCTGAATGGCGCGTTGCGCAGGCTGCCCGTCTTCCGTGAAGAACATCGCGCCTTCTGACGTCACGACAACACGATCACCATCTTCCAGATAGGCGATGCGGCGGGTCAGAGGAGCCAGAGCCAGACTGTCCGACCCAAGGAACATCTCCCCGTCCCCGTACCCAACAGCGAGAGGTGCACCATGACGCGCACCAATCAGCAGCCCGTCATGGCCAGCGAAGATCATCGCCACAGCGTAAGCACCTTCCAGACGATCCAGAGCTGCAAACGCGGCTTCCTGAGGGAGATATCCCTCCTGAAGATACTGATCGACCAGTCTGGCAATCGTCTCGCTATCGGTTTCGGTCTCGAAAACCTGTCCTGCCGCTTCCAGCTCCGAACGGAGCCGCTCAAAATTTTCTATGATCCCGTTATGAACGATCGCCACGCGCGATGTTCCGTGCGGATGCGCATTGGTCGTGTTCGGCACCCCATGCGTCGCCCAGCGCGTGTGACCGATGCCTGTTGTTCCAGCAAGCGGCTCCTGCCCCAGAACCTCTCCCAGATTGCTCAGCTTTCCGGCTGCACGACGGCGGCTGATCTGACCATTGCACAGCGTGGCGATACCAGCGGAATCATAACCGCGATATTCCAGACGCCGCAGACCTTCAAAAATGATCGGCGTTGCATCACGACGCCCTGTTACAGCGCAAATTCCGCACATCAGTTGGCATCCTTTTTCTGCTTCAGGCGCTCTCGCAACGTAACTGCAAGGCCTGTTTTGTTTGTCTGCACAGCGCGTGCAATAGCAAGGTCTCCCGCTGGCACGTCATTGGTAATGACACTGGACGCGGCTGTCAGGGCTCCATCACCGATCCTGACCGGAGCAACGATTATCGAATCCGAGCCTATGAAGGCATCGCTTCCGATGGTGGTGCGATGTTTGAAAAAGCCATCATAATTGCAGGTGATGGTCCCTGCACCGATATTCGTCCGTGCGCCGATGGATGCATCCCCCAGATAGGTCAGATGTCCTGCTTTCGCACCATCTTCCATCTGTGTAGCTTTCAGCTCCACGAAGTTGCCAATATGGACATCCCGTCCAAGCCTGGTACCCGGACGCAGACGGGCATAAGGGCCGATCCTGCCCTCGGGTCCAACTTCGCAGCCTTCAAGATGACTGAAGGAACGGATCACAGCCCCGGAACGCACGATCACACCTGCTCCGAAGACGACATGGGGCTCGATCGTCACATCGGCTTCAATCACAGTATCTCCGGAGAGGAAGACAGTTTCCGGTGCCGTCAGTGTCACTCCGGCATCCATCGCGGCACGACGCAAACGATCCTGCACAACAGCCTCGGCATCCGCCAGTTCGGATTTTGAGTTCACACCGCGCAGTTCGTCCTCTGGCGCTTCAACAGCCTGCACAGACTGACCATCCGCACGTGCCAGACCAATAACGTCCGTCAGATAATATTCACCCTTGGCGTTGTCATTACGAACCGCATGAAGCCAGCGCCCCAGATCGGCAGCACCGGCACAGATCACACCAGCATTACACAGCCCGATCTCACGCTCTTGCGCCGTTGCATCCGCCCATTCGACAATCCGTTCGACCATATTGTCCTGCATGACAACCCGGCCATAACGTCCAGGATCAGCAGGACGCATTGCAAGCAACGCCAGCCCCGTGTCGCCGTTCTGTTTTGTGTGCAGAAGACGCCGCAAGGTTTCAGGGCGGATCAGAGGATTGTCAGCATAGAGAATGGCAACATCACCATCCCCAAACAGAGAGGCGGCCTGCAACGCCGCATGGCCGGTTCCCAGCCGTTCTTCCTGCACCACAATCATGGCATCAGGTCCGGCAGCTGCAGCGACATCGGCCATTCCGGGCCCCGTCACAATAACGATCCTGTCAAACTCCTTACGAACGGCTTCAAGAAGCCATTTCAACATTGGCTGCCCCGCAAGGGGCTGCAATGCCTTCGGAAGAGAGGACTTCATTCGCGTGCCGAGACCGGCAGCGAGGATAACGGCGGTTGCGGTTCTGGACGTCATAAAAACAGGCGGTAAGACAGGGTTGCATGAGTGTCAAATATCCAGTGCATTTGTCGACGTCACAAGCTGTTACGATTTCTGACATCCTCACACGGGAGGGAAAAATGACTGCCGAAAGACTGGCGATTTTCGACCTGGATGGAACCCTGCTGGACTCCCTTCCAGATCTTGCGGATTGCGGGCGGAAGCTTCTGGCGGAATATCATCTGCCATCTCAGAATGACCTCGCCGTGCGTTCGATGATCGGTGATGGCGTTGCCGCTCTTGTCTCACGCCTTCTCGATACAGGTGGAGAAGAGGCGGCTCACATTAACCGTGAAGAAGCGTGCGAACGTTACATGGCGCTCTATGAGCCCCGTGCAACCCGTCTTTCCCATCTCTTCCCCTTCGTCAGAGAAACCCTTGATGCCTTGCACGCGACCCGTTGGAAACTGGCCGTCTGCACCAACAAACCGGAGCACGCCGCCCGTGCCATTCTCGAACAATATGATCTGTTGCCCATGATGGCAGCCATCAGCGGAGGAGACAGTTTCGCCGTTCGCAAACCGAACCCCCATCATGTTATGGAGACAATCAGGATTGCAAACGGAACACCATCACGCAGCATCATGATCGGGGATCACCGAAACGATATTCTCTCCGGAAATGGCGCAGGCACAGCAACGATTTTTGCTGCATGGGGATATGGAACCCCGGGCATGAGAAAAGAAGCATCCGCAATTGCAGACAGTCCAGAAGACATCCTGCCTCTTGTCAACAAGCTGATACCCTCATGAAATCATGAAGATCCGTTGATAGGATAAGACTGTTTCAGGATCGCAGTCACGCTGCCCATTTTAGGATGCTCAAGCTCAATTCTGACAGCCTGTCGCCCCGTCGGGGGCACATCCTGAAACCAGATCACTCCATGATACGGTTTTTTCACATGGGGCGAGCCATCATGAAGCACAAACCCGGCCAGCTGCTGACCGACAAAGGAACAGCGCAGCACCTTCCCTTCCCACCCTTTTCGGGCATGAGGCACCTTGGTGACCTCCCCTTCGTCCTTCAGCGTCAGTCGTGTCAGTCGCAAACCATCAAAAATATCAAAAATACCTGAACAAGTAGAAGTCTTCCGAACCTGATGCAGAATATGCACAGCAGTAGAAAGGACATCCTGACCATTCCACCGCATCTGTTCTGAAACCGGCTCACGCTGTGGCTCTGGTGGTTCCACAAGTACGGTAGCGGGATGTCCGTTTTTATAAAGAATAGAGGTTTTCCGCATGGCGCCACGTGACCAGCCGGAACTGTCATAACTGAACGGGATAGCATTGTTTCCCTGGAAACTGCCTGAGGCTGCGCTGCGTGTGTTCATGTTTGTGAACAGCGCGATAAGACCATCAGCCCGTGCTTGTGTTGTTATCCCATATTGCTGATCGTTCAACGTGATATTGGCGTCGATACGCAAGACTTCGACCCAGTGTGCATCCACCTCGTAAGAAAGATGCATGCTGTCATCAGCTTTTGCCGTGATGGAAAACGCAGGCATGATCCCTGCAAATACTGCCAGACTGAACGCACGAAATTTACGCATCACGACATCATCCTGTCAGTATCAACCGTCCTGCTCGATATATCCCGCAGCAAAGCTGCCAGGCTCGTTCCTATCGAGCACTTCAATCCGAAATTCAGCTTTTCGTATCGAGACCTACACCTATTTGCTTTATGTCATGAAACGCAATGTCAGGGTTTTGCTCCTGAATACGACGCATCATAAATGCCGAACCGGTAAACAGCACAGGATCGCCATCAATATCATCGGCCATGGCTGAACGATTGCCTATGGCAAGCTTTTCGATCGCAGCCGTGGAGCCTGTAATCCAGCGGACGGTTGAAAACGACACAGGTTCAAAGCCGACAGTAACGCCATATTCCGCTTTGAGACGCGTCTGCAGAACATCAAGCTGAAGCACACCAACCACACCAATCACTGGTGGCGCTCCATCCTGCGGACGGAACAACTGAACAACACCTTCTTCGGCAAGTTCGGCCAGTGCCTGACGCAGCTTTTTTGCTTTCATCGCATCATCAAGGCGGACGCGACGCAGAATTTCCGGAGCAAAGTGGGGAACGCCCGTAAAACGCACGTTATCCCCTTCGGTCAGTGTATCACCGATCCGGAGCGTGCCATGGTTAGGGATACCGACAACATCGCCCGCAAATGCCTCTTCCGCCAACTGACGATCGCGCGCGAAGAAAAACTGTGGCGTATGCAGCGCAAAAGTCTTTCCTGTCCGCGTATGCAGAAGCTTCATGTTACGTTGCAGACGACCGGAACAGATCCGTGCGAAAGCAATACGGTCCCGATGATTGGGATCCATATTCGCCTGAATCTTGAACACCAGAGCCGTCATCGCTTCTTCGTCGGCCTTGACGATACGGCTGTCCGTTTCCTGATCACGTGGTGGAGGACCAAAGGCGACCAGCGCATCCAGAAGATCCGTAACGCCGATTTCCTTCATCGCACTACCGAAGAAAACTGGCGTCAGATGCCCTTCATTGAAGGCTTCCAGATCAAATGCCGGAAGTGCAGCTTCTGCCAGTTCAAGTTCCTCCTTCAGGGCCTCAATGCGCGGATCTGACTCCGGCAGAGGCTCAGCCATGGAGAAATCCTGGGTCCTGAGATCATAAGTGCCGACGAATTTGGCAGCTCGTCCGACGGGCCACGTAATCGGACAGACATCCAGAGCAAGAGCTTCAGAAATCTCATCCAGAAGCGCAAACGGATCCTGAGCCTCACGGTCCATTTTGTTGATAAAGGTCACAATCGGAATATCGCGCAGCCGGCATATTTCGAACAGTTTCCGTGTCCGTTCTTCAATACCCTTGGCGGCATCAATGACCATGACTGCGGAATCAACAGCCGTCAAAGTACGATATGTGTCTTCGGAGAAGTCTTCGTGGCCCGGTGTATCGAGAAGATTGAAAACACATCCACCATATTCAAAAGTCATCACGGAGGTGACGACAGAAATGCCACGATCCCGCTCAATCGTCATCCAGTCTGAACGGGTTCGACGACGCTCCCCTTTTGCCCGGACATTTCCAGCAAGCTGAATGGCGCCACCCGCACGCAGGATGCGTTCGGTCAGGGTCGTCTTACCAGCATCAGGGTGAGAAATGATAGCGAAGGTGCGGCGGCGGGAAACAGCATCCCGAATAAGTTTCTGCTCAGGAGAAACGACTGTGCTGGTGGACATGGCGCGGCAACCTTCGTTTATGAAACGCAGCCAGTAACACGTGGGATGACGGCATGCGCCCCTAAAGACAACGCCGGACAGAAAGGGGTGCTTTCTGTCCGGCGCGATAAAAAACCTGAAAGGAAGAAATCAGCGAGAGTAGAATTCGACTACCAGGTTTGGTTCCATCTGAACCGGATACGGAACGTCAGAGAACTTCGGTCCGCGGAGGTAGGTGCCCTTCATCTGGCGATGATCTGCCTCGATATATTCCGGAACATCACGCTCTGCGCTCTGAACTGCATCCAGAACGATCGCAAGCTGCTTGGACTTCTCACGAACTTCGATCACATCGCCATCACGAACGAGGTAGGAAGGAATGTTCACCTTCTTGCCGTTCACCAGAATATGACCGTGGTTGATGAACTGACGTGCTGCAAACGGCGTGATCGCAAATTTCATGCGATAGACAACCGCATCCAGACGACGCTCAAGCAGGTTGATCAGGTTCTCTGAGGTGTCACCCTTGCGACGAACGGCCTCGGTGTAATAGCGGCGGAACTGCTTCTCGCTGATGTTACCGTAGTAACCCTTCAGCTTCTGCTTTGCCATCAGCTGTACGGAGAAGTCAGAAGGCTTGCCCTTGCGACGCTGGCCGTGCTGACCCGGACCGTAATCACGCTTGTTAACCGGGGACTTTGCACGGCCCCACAGGTTAACGCCAAGACGACGGTTAATTTTATACTTACTTTCGAGGCGCTTGCTCATATCGCGCACGATCTTTCTGTCTGTCTCCCCTCTGTTCTGAATTGATCAGAAAGGAGTGTTGCACCGGTAGTTCCTGTTTCGGCTGAAACAGGACGGGCTCAGACCGCATCATCGAACTGGGGAGATCAATGCCCCATGCCCGACCGGCCTGTCCACTTTCCCGGCAATGGTCGCGGCTATGCTGGAACAGGACGCTTATGTCAAGAGATCACAGCCAAAGCTGCATGATCTCTTCCCCCATAATGGTCCTTGCCGACAATTTATTGAGGGATAACTTCTTCAGAAGGGGCTTCATCCATGGGCTGTGCCATCTGTTCCTCGCCCATATCTGCGGATGCATAGGAAGCGCGATGGCGGTTGGCGCGTTCCTGACGCTCCATCTGGGCCTGCTGGGCGGCCTGCGCCATGGCATTGATGATGCGGAAATAATGCTCGGCGTGCTGGAAGAACGCTTCTGCCGTCACACGGTCGCCGGAACTGGTGGCGTCGCGGCCAAGCTGCAGATATTTTTCGAAAAGCTGCTGCGCCGTGCCTCTGATCCGACCTTCCGGACCATTGCTGTCAAATACATGATTACGGTTGAGAGGTATCTGTCCATTCAGATTGCGCGATCCACTTCCTGACGGACGCTGCGGGCGATTACGGACTCTCTTCATATTCATTGCGTTACCAGAAACTTTCTTTATCTGCCGATGAATCCGGGAAGTGAACTGGTCAGTCCCCATCTCAATCAATCCCGCTTTCCGAATGCAAGGGCCCGGGAAATTCCGCCCAGATCTGATCTGATCTCCAAGACCTGCAATCCCGCGCATTCCGCCAGATGGACGATATCATCACCCTGTCCGGCGCCCGCTTCGATCACTGCAAGTCCATTATCCGCCATCAGGGACGGAAGCGAAGGAATGATCCTGCGATATTCCGTCAATCCATCCTGTCCCCCGTCAAGCGCCGACATCGGCTCAAAGCGGGCGACCTCCGGCATCAGTTGGTTTATATCCTGACTCCGGATGTAGGGAGGATTAGAGAGTATCACATCAAAGCGGCCAGATATAGAGGCATTCCAGTCGCCGGTGAGCATAAAACAACGATTCTGCATCCCATTCCGGTGAGCATTCTCCCGCGCCAGCCGCGCAGCGGCCTCTGAACGGTCAATACCGACGCCGATTGCTTCAGGATATTCGCCCAAGGCTGCCAGCAGAAGACAGCCGGTTCCCGTTCCAAGATCAAGAACTGAAGACACTTTCGAACGATCCGGCCGCAAGGCGCAGAGACTTTCGATCAAGGCCTCGGTATCCGCTCTGGGGATCAGAGTAGCCGGAGAAACGGCGACATCAAGGGACCAGAACCCTCTCTGCCCGGTAATATAATGCAGAGGCTCATGCTGCATGCGTCGGCCCGTCAGGCCGGACAATCTGGATATCACATCCGCTGGAAGGAGATCACCTCCTCTGGTCAGTTGCGTCGTCAATGACAGCCCGCTGCCATATTCCATGAGAAGACGTGCTTCACGACGTGCATTTTCAATGCCAGCCAGCGACAGATGTCGCGTCATCTCGTGTAAGATGCCGGCAACCGTCTGATCAGAGGAAACAAACAGGTGATCCGTGTCCTGCTGCAAGCCTTGGCTCTCCGTGTGATGAAACAAAATTTTCAGAGACCATATGCTGCGTCCGCAGCTTTCATCGGCCTCCTGTTGCTGCCAGTCGCAACCCTCGCCGCAGATTTCACCGTCATGAACGAACGGGCGAATGAGGAAATCTCGGAAGTGTCACGCCTCTACCTCGACGGAAAGCTTGTGGCAACATTTCAACTGGATGCCGACAATCCGCGCGAGATCAAACACATTGTCTCCCCCCGCGTTGGGCCTGACTACCATTATGCACTTTGCGGAGAAATCACCATACGCCGGTTCGATGGGCACAGTGAAACCCATCAGGTCAGCAGCTCGGGCGTGCTGCATAATCCTGATGGTCATGTTTTTCAGGCATGGGGACAGGCGGACTTCACGGATTTCTACCTGCTTGATCCGGAAGCACCGGAAATAACGGAGCATCATCCCGGAAAAGGCGGTGTTTGTGCAGTTCCTGTCAGTTGACAGGGCTGCACGCACAACCGACGCGCTTCATCCTGCTTCAGATCTGAAGCAAGGGTAAATCCGAAACCCGACCCAACAGACCATGCTGATCAACCTGTAGCCCTTCAAGACGCACCTCGATACTGCGCTGTTGCAGGCCAGAAATGATTTTTTCCAGACTCTCGACAGCCGTCACATCACGAAAACGAGCTTCCCCAATTTTTAGTACCACAACTGATGCTTCGGTCTTCAGATCAATCATCTCCATCAGATTTTCAACAGACGCGAAAAACACCTCGCCCCTGATCGTATAGATATCGATCCCTTCTTCATGTCGCTTGGAAACCTTGAGCATATCAATGGCATGCCAGGCGAAGAAAACACCGCTCAGCAACACGCCCGTCACTACACCAGCAGCCAGATCATGCGTCAGAACGGTGACGAATACTGTCATGATCATCGCCAGCGCCGAAAGCTTCGGATGCCTGAAAAGATCCTTCAAGGACCCCCACGCGAAGGTGCTGATGGAAACCATGATCATGATCGCGACCAGCGCCGCCATGGGAACCCGGGCAACCCATGAGTGCAGAGCGACCATCAACAGAAGAAGGAATGCTCCCGCTGTGAAGGTTGAAAGCCGCCCCTGCCCACCATAACGCAGATTGCCGATAGTCTGACCGATCATTCCGCATCCGGCAATGCCGCCAAACATACCAACAAGAATATTGGAAATGCCCAGCCCCGTTGCTTCCATCTTGGCGTTGCCATGTGTCCCGGTCATGTCGTCAACAACCCTTGCGGTCATCAAGGACTCAAGAAGACCCACCGCAGCCATTGCCAGTGCGTAAGGCAACACCATTTCAAACGTCTGGAGGGTCAAGGGGATATGCGGCAAGGTCAACGCTGGCAGCCCAGTGGGAAGATCGCCCAGATCAGCCACCGTATGCACGGGCATCGGCCAGAGACAGGTAATTGCCGTCAGAATCACGATGCAGATCAAGGGTGACGGGATGACAGAAGACAGCCGTGGCAAAAGATAAATGATCAGCAGACCCAATGCGATCAGCCCCCATGTATGCCATGTGACATGCAGCATTTGGGGCACCTGGGCAGAGAAAATCAGAATGGCCAGCGCATTCACAAAGCCGGTTCTGACTTCCTTTGAGATAAATCTCATCAGAACATGAAATCCCAGCATCCCGGCAAAAATCTGGATAGCACCAGCCATCAGAGTCGCCAGCAGCATCGCATCGACACCGTGCTTATGCACGAGATCGGCTGCAACAAGCGCAACCGAACCTGCGGCACCAGAGATCATTCCGGGGCGTCCGCCAGTCACTGCGATGGCAACACTGATGACGAATGAAGCATAGAGCGAAACGGCAGGCGAAACCCCAGCGACATAGGAAAAGGCAATCACTTCGGGGATGAGCGCGAATGTGCCGACCATTCCGGCCAGCATTTCACGCACTGGATTATACATCCACTGAGAACGCCAGACTGAAAAATTCAAAAAACAAAACTCCTGAAATTATATTTTGGGAGGATCAGCTCATAACCAGACACACATCAAGCTTCACAAGCATGAATGCCTCAGTTGAAAGGATCGGATGTCTCGGCATTTCCGGTGTTATTCCCCGAAAATGGATCACTGACGGCCTGAGGTGGCAGCGCGGGTCTGCTTTCAGATGGATGATGCGACAGCGTCGTGGCTGGTGGCAAATGCATCTGTGCTTCTCCACCGGAAGCTGCAGGCGTCATCGCCATGGAAACACGACCGTGGCTGAGGAGAACGTAAGTCATCTTCATCATAGCGAAGATCGATTTATGATCGCTTGTCGGCTGACAGACAATCGCACCGAAGAAAGCTGATGCCGCATCATCAAGAACAGGATCACCGCTTGAAACCGCGACCTCCGGATTTCGAATTTCTCCACTTCCCGCTATTTCCAACGCCACAACCACAGCTCCCTGACTGCCCCGACGCCGTGCATCCGGTGGATAATAACCCTGGGGCGTATGGCAAACGGAACTCCCTTTCGCGTCGGCTCCACTGCCACCGCCCCTCATTTTCTTCCCGTATTTCTCCGAACGCCCGCTCATCAGAATTGACTGCGCCAAACCAGAACCACCATCAGGAATCGTCGACAGTTTTACGGCATCCGGACGATCCGCATATTTCTGGGCCTCTGAATGCGAGATAAATCTGGACGATTGAGACAGAGTTTTCTTTTCATCGCGGATTTTCTCGGAAGCGAGCTTCATTTTATCCCGCAGCACATCCTCTTCCGCCTTTTCTGGCCATGGAATCGGCACCTCCGGCTCAACTTCAGGCGCTGAAACGTCACCAGCTTCCACAAGCTCGGGCGGTGGCGGCAAGGAGGCTCCGGCAGCACGCGGCGCGTCATCTTCCCAGACCAGATCAACATCACCCCCCGCTATCTGCTGATCCGGCGCAGGCTGTGATGTCGGACCATACAGCCACCACAGGAACAGCGCGTGCGTTGCCAGTGACAGCAGCAGGATGGCCCAACGGAATCCACTATCTTCTTCGCGAATATAGCGAGGAAGAAGGCGTTTTCTGGCTTTGAGGGGCAAAAAATCCCGGGACAGGGTCGGAGAAGACGTATTCATTGCTGTCGAAAGCGTCTCCCCCGGTGCTGTCATGTGGGTAAAGGCAGATTTCCGGCTTTGTCAGATACTTTGAAGTGCTTTTTTCTCTTCGATCAGCGTTTCATAAATTCTGAGATAATCCTGCGCCATGCGTCGTGATGTGAATCGCTCCTCAAAGCGCGCCCTGATTTGTTCGTGAGAGAAAATATCCAGATGATTGCAGGCGCGGATTGCTTCCTGCTCATCATCGACAATACGCCCGGTCAGGCCATCTTCGATCACTTCCGGAACCGAGCCTCTGCGGAAGGCTATGACCGGAGTTCCACATGCCATGGCCTCGATCATGACCAGTCCGAAAGGCTCCGGCCAGTCAATCGGCATCAGAAGTGCCTTTGCACCTGAAAGAAAGTCCGGCTTCTGGCGATCGTTGATTTCGCCGATCAATTCAACACCATCCCCGAGCATGGGAAGGATTTCACGGTCGAAATATTCAGCATCAACCTTGTCGATCTTGGCGGCGATCTTCAGGGGCACGCCCGCAGCCCGCGCAATGCGGATGGCCTTATCGACACCTTTCTCCGGGCAGATTCTTCCCAAAAATGCAAAATATTCACGCTTGCCCGGACGGGGCGTCAGAAGCGTTTCCGGCATGCCATGCAGAACCGTTCCGGCATATCGGGCCTGAGGCAGCGGAATGCGCTGACTGTCGGAGATGGAAACGACCGGCACCCGTGGGAATGCATTGAAAACGGGCTGCAATTCCGGAAGATCCAGTCGTCCGTGCATTGTGGTCACGAAAGGAACTTGCTGACGGCCAAAATATGTGAAGGGCCAATAATCCAGATGAAAATGCAGAATATCGAAATCCTTGGCAGCGCATGCCACACGCTCCAGCAGCAGCATGTGCGGGGCAATGGGATCCCGGATGGCTGGATCGAGGCGCAATGCACGCGGCCACACACTTTCCAGATGCGCATCGGTAACACTGTCGCCCGTTCCGAAAAGTGTCACTTCATGTCCCATTCTGACAAGTTCGTCAGTCAGCCATGAAACGACCCGTTCCGTTCCGCCATAAAGTTTCGGGGGAACAGCTTCATGAAGAGGGGGGATCTGGGCGATACGCATGAGCAGAAAGCTTCCGTGTACGGTCTGATATGATATGTCGTATCCGCAGGCGACATGAGTGGCAAGAACCCGAAGCATAAGAGTATGCTTCCGTATCTCCCTCCGACACGCTAGCCTTGCGTGCCGACCTGATCGGATCGAAACAGGCTGCTGATGGGACACAACGCTTGAAGACCGCAGAAAGCTGCACCATTCCTGAAAACATTCTTCCCCGGTTTGCAGGCCAGCCTGTTGGCTTCATACTGAATTATGTTCGAAGCAGACCGTTGGCACACGCGATGGTTTTCAGCTTCGTCGTCATTGCGGTCAGTTGCTCGGTCTTTTCTTCCTTGGCCATTCGCTACCTCGTCGATACGATGGACAGCGTAACCCACGGAAGCACGGGGCCGGTCGCAGTTGCTGCCATGCATCCGGTCTGGGGTGCGGTCGTTTTCCTTGCGGCCGTCATCGCCGCTGATAATCTTTCATGGCGCGTTGCCGGCTGGTATGCCGCCGGGACGTTTATCGAGGTGACTGGAGACGTCCGCCGGGACCTCTTCCACTATCTGACCGGACATTCCCCAGCCTATTTTGCTGACAGAATGCCCGCCTCCCTCGCCGCCCGAATATCCACAGCGGGAACCGCAGTATTCACCCTCGAAAGTTTGATGGCATGGAACGTGCTGCCTCCCTGCCTGAATGTCCTGCTCTCTCTGGTTCTGATGATGACGGTCAATCCCCTGATGGGGACTGTCGTGATCGCCCTGTCTTCAGCCCTCGCACTGGTCATGTTCCGCATGGCTTCTGCAGGAAGCAGCCTACATGCGGGCTATGCCTCTGCCGCAGCCAATGTTGACGGAGAAATGCAGGATGTGGTCGGCAATATTTCTCTTGTCCGCACATTCGGCATGCTGGGCTTTGAACGCCATCGGCTGGCATCTGTCATCAGCGGGGAAATGAGTGTTCGCAAAAAATCCCTGTTCTATCTTGAAAAGCTAAGGCTCGTTCATGCGGTCATGACGGCCATTCTGACCGCAGGATTGCTCATCTGGGTTGTGCTCCTGTGGCAGAATGGACAGGCGAGCGTCGGTGACGTGGTCATGGTTGTGACACTAGGTTTCCAGATTCTCCATGGAACACGCGATCTGGCCGTCGCTCTTGTCGAAACGATCCAGCACAAGGCGCGGCTCTCGGAGACGCTTTCATCCCTTCTGGTCCAACATGACATGTCCGAAAAGCCGGGAGCCTACGCCTTCCGAAGCCCTCCCGCCGGGGATGTTCTTTTCCGGGATGTCACGTTTTTCTATTCGAAGGGAAGAAATGTGCTGGAGCATTTCAACCTTCACATCACAGCAGGCACGAAAGTTGGCCTGGTCGGGCGGTCGGGATCCGGCAAAAGCACGATGCTCGCCCTTCTTCAGCGTCAACGTTATGTGTCAGGCGGTTCGCTTCTCATTGATGGACATGATATTCGCGATCTGACCGAGGACGC
>JAAYUA010000101.1 GCA_012517935.1 Acetobacter sp.
AGCAAGACAGATCTGGATCTTTTGAAAGACTGCGACTGGATCGTGGAAGCTGTCGCGGAGCGGATAGATATCAAACGCAATCTGTTCGCGCAGATCGATACGGTGCGTAAGCCAGGATGCATCGTCTCTTCCAACACTTCCACCATTCCTCTGGCAGAACTGGTCGCTCATGCATCGCCTGAACTTGCAGGCGACATGATGATCACACATTTCTTTAATCCACCGCGCCACATGCGACTGCTGGAACTGGTAACAGGACCCGGCACCAACCCCGCCGCAATCGAACGCATCACACATTTCGTTGACCATGCCTTGGGCAAAACCATTGTCCCGTGCAAGGACACTCCAGGTTTTATCGCCAACCGCATCGGCTGCTACTGGCTGGTCGCAGGCTTGTGCGAAGCACTGAGGCTGGGCGTTTCACCTGAACTGGCCGACGTCGTCATGGGACGCCCCTTCGGTTTCCCCAGCACTGGCATGTTTGGATTGTGGGATCTGATCGGCATCGATCTCATGCCCGGGCTGATCCGCTCGCTGCAACAGACACTTCCCGCTGACGACCCCATTCAGGCTTATGCAGCCGAGCCCGAACTCGTGACCGCCATGCTTGCTCAAGGGCTGAAAGGCCGCAAATCAGGCGGCGGGTTTTATCGTCAAAGCGCAGATCGCCGCGTGAAGGAAACCTTCGACCCCACAACCCGCACTTGGCGTCCACGTGAAACACCCGCCCTGCCCCATACAGACGCGGCGACCCTGATGGCATCAGACACACTGGCCGGGCACTATGCCTGGGCCGTCATGTCCCGCACGCTGGCCTATGCTGCGGCTCTGGTGCCCGAAATCGCGGATCGTCCGGATCAGGTCGATACGGCCATGCGACTGGGATACGCCTGGCGTGCTGGCCCGTTCGAACTGATCGATCAATTGGGGGCAGCAGATTTCGCCATCCGCCTGAAGCTGGACGGACAGGCTGTTCCCTCCCTGCTGACGGCAGCAGGGGACGATTTTTACGGCAAGACAAACGGCCAGCGCACAATCATCGTCCCTGTCGGCACGGAAGTCGCACGCAAACCCGTCATCCTGCCTGAAGGTGTCATCGCACTACCTGCCCTGCGTCTTGCAAAACAGCCAGTCTTTACAACGGACACTGCCTCTTTGTGGGATATCGGAGACGGTGTGGGCCTGTTCGAATTCCGCACGTCCATGAACGTCTTCACACCCGCGCTTCTGGACAGTCTGCGTCGTGTTCTTGTTGAAACACCCAAGAATTTTCGTGCCCTTGTTGCCGGAAACGATGGACGTGTCTTCAGTGCCGGAGCTGACCTCAAGGGCATGCTGGCCATGTCTGAAAAGAACGACAAAGCTGGCCTTGCAAGCTTCCTCGCCGATGGTGTGGACAGTTTTACAACTCTCGCAGCAGCCCCTTTTCCCATCGTCGGCGCTGTAGGAGCTCTGGCACTGGGTGGAGGATGCGAATTCCTGCTTCATGTCAGCGCCGATGCGCTGCATGCGGAAGCCAGCATAGGGCTGGTCGAAAGTCGGGTTGGCCTGCTGCCGGGCTGGGGCGGCATAGCACGCTGGCTGCTACGTCACCATGAAGCCGGTCTGTCACCAGAAGACGCTGCGAAGCAGGTTTTTGCAGGAGTCATGCGCGGCGTGGCCACACCCTGCGGCTTTGCAGCCCAGGCACAGCACCTGATCCGTCAGACTGATCGGGTGGTGATGAATGCGGATCGCCTGATCGCAACCGCGCGGGATTGGGCAATCGAACTGGCAGCCGACTTTAGCCCCGCTGTGTCATCCAGCCTCGTTCTGCCGCAACGCACAATATTGGCCGAACTCCTGGCGCAACAGGAAGACAGCCTGTCTCCCCATGATCGCGTGCTGGGGGCAGCTCTGGTGGAAATCCTGTCAGGCGATGCGAAAACACCTGTCCCACTCTCCGAGATAACCGACCGGGTTACCAGACATTTCCTTGAACTTGTTCTGACAGACCCCACACGCGCACGCATAGCGCACATGCTCGAGACCGGAAAACCACTCAAAAATTAATATTTTATTCGAAATCGGAGAAAAAAAATGCCGCACTACAAAGCCCCTGTCGAAGATATGATGTTTCTCCTGCGCGATGTATTCAGCGCAGATAAAATCTTTGCCGAATTGCCAGAGCAGAAAGACAATGACCTCGAAACCATAGAAAGCATCCTTGAGGAATCAGGGAAGTTCTGTTCGGAAATTCTCTATCCATTGAATGCAACAGGCGATATCGAAGGATGTCGTCTGGAAAATGGTGTTGTCCACACACCAAAAGGCTTCGCCGAAGCATGGAAAGCGTTTTCCGAAGCTGGATGGGGCGGCCTGTCCGCCTCGACGGAATATGGCGGACAGAACCTGCCACGCACGATCCAGATTCTGGTTGATGAGATGCTTTCAGCATCCAACCTTTCCTTTGGCCTGTTCCCCGGCCTGACACGCGGAGCATGTGAGGCCATCGAAGCCCACGCCACCCGGAAGCTCAAGGACACCTATCTTCCCAACATGATCAGTGGTGTCTGGACGGGCGCCATGGCGCTGACAGAAGGCAATGCAGGTTCTGATCTCGGACTGCTCAAGACAACCGCCACACCACGTCCTGACGGCTCATGGACGATCACCGGTTCGAAGATCTTCATCTCTTCAGGTGATCATGACATGGCGGAAAACGTCATTCACCTCGTCCTGGCACGTATTCCCGATGCTCCTGCCGGGACAAAAGGAATCAGCCTGTTCCTGTGCCCCAAAGTGCTTGTGAACGATGACGGTTCACTGGGGGAACGGAACTCCATCTCTGTCGGCGCCCTGGAGCACAAGATGGGGATCCATGCCCAGCCGACCTGCGTGATGAATTATGACGGATGTCAGGGCTGGATGGTCGGCGAGCCCAATCGTGGACTTGCCGCAATGTTCACCATGATGAACGCGGAACGCCTGTTCGTGGGTGTGCAGGGACTGGGGGTCGCCGATGCATCGGGCCAAACCGCGCTGACTTATGCACGCGAACGCTTGCAAGGCCGCTCCCCGGACCGCAACGGCACTGTCCCGATCATCGCCCATGCGGATGTCCGCCGCATGCTGCTCTCCATGCAGTCCTTCATCGAGGCAGGCCGCGCCATGGTGGTCTATACGGCTTTGGAAATGGACCGGGAGAAATTCCATCCCGATGCCGCCATCCGCGAACAAGCAGGCGAAAATGTCGCTCTTCTGACACCCGTCATCAAAGCCGCACTGACAGATTTCGGGTTCGAGGCAACAGTCTCTGGCCAGCAGATTCTTGGTGGACATGGTTACATTCGGGAATGGGGACAGGAACAGTATGTGCGCGATGCCCGGATCGCGATGATTTATGAAGGAACAAACGGAATTCAGGCGCAGGATCTTGTGATCCGCAAGCTGAGCCTCGCCGATGGACGTCCGGTTCGTGCCTATTTCGCCGAGATTCACAAGACACTCGCCGACGCGGCAGAAGACAAATACACCTCTGCTCTGGCCGAGCCATTACGCACCGCACTGAAGCAACTCGAGGATATTACAACCC
>JAAYUA010000102.1 GCA_012517935.1 Acetobacter sp.
ACGCGATCGACTGGCTGTCCCGGGTGGATCCACAACCTCTTGCTGGCAAGGCTGTTGCACTCCAGACGGCTTCACCTGGAATGATCGGAGGTGCCAGAGCCCAATATCATCTGCGTCAGTCTCTTGTATTCATGGATGCATTTGTTCTGAATAAGCCGGAAGCAATGATCGGGCAGGTGGCATCCAAATTTGATGAAGACAGGATGGAACTGACAGATGAAAAAACATGTGCGTTCCTGACACGACAGATCACGGCACTTGCTGAACTGGCGGAAAAGATCAGAGGCTGAGAATCGTTCCTGACCGGCATAGGGATCAGGGCTTGACTTATTCATCGGCAAACGCAGTTGTCCGCGACAAGAAATCAAGTTCTGACCAGGGGGATAAATGAGCGGTTTTCGCTGGATTGCCGAAGTGACTGATGGTGCAGCGCGTGCAGGGACACTGCATACGGCACATGGTCCTGTTGCAACACCGACATTCATGCCGGTTGGGACGGCAGGAACAGTCAAGGCCATGACCATGGATGCAGTCAGATCCACGGGAGCCGGCATCGTGCTGGGGAATACCTATCATCTGATGCTGCGCCCGGGGGCTGAGCGTGTTCGCGCTCTTGGTGGTTTGCACCGGATGATGGACTGGTCCGGTCCCATTCTGACGGATTCTGGG
Source organism: Acetobacter sp. (assembly GCA_012517935.1). Taxonomy (GTDB): domain Bacteria; phylum Pseudomonadota; class Alphaproteobacteria; order Acetobacterales; family Acetobacteraceae; genus Acetobacter. Next base: position 670 of record JAAYUA010000102.1, read on the forward strand.
GGCTTTCAGGTCATGTCTCTTGGAGCCCTGCGAAAGCTGGATCAGGACGGAGTCACCTTCCAGTCTCATATTGACGGTTCAAAGCATCGCCTCGATCCAGAACGTTCAACCGCCATTCAGCACGCGCTGGATGCAACGATTTCCATGTGTTTCGATGAATGCCCTGCCCTGCCAGCTTCAGCCGAAACGATTGCGGCTTCAATGCGTCTGTCGATGCGTTGGGCAGCACGCTCACGGGAGGCTTTCGTCCAGCGTCCCGGCTATGCCCAGTTCGGCATAGTTCAAGGTGGCACAGAGCCGGATCTGCGAGCTGAAAGTGTGCGCGCCCTGACTGATATCGGTTTTGAAGGTTATGCCATTGGGGGGCTGGCCGTTGGTGAAGGGCAGGAACTCATGTTCGCGACCCTTGATGTCACCACCCCCCTGATGCCACAGGACAAGCCACGTTATCTGATGGGTGTTGGCACGCCAGAGGATCTTCTGGGGGCTGTGCAGCGCGGCGTCGACATGTTCGACTGCGTCATGCCGACCCGTGCGGGGCGAACGGCCCGTGCCTATACAGAGCGTGGAACATTGAATCTGCGCAATGCGAAGCATGCGACGGATGCCAGACCCATTTCACCGCATTGCGACTGTCTGGCCTGTTCCCGGCATTCTCGTGCTTATCTTCACCATCTGTTCCGGGCGCAGGAAATTCTCGGTCCCATGCTCCTGACCTGGCATAATCTGGCATATTATCAACGGCTGATGCGCGGTATCCGGGCTGCCATTGTTGATGGCCGACTGGACGATCATGCAGCCCATCTGCGAGCTGAATGGGCTTCTGAAGACTGGAACGAAGACGAAGTGCCGCAGCCTTTGATTCCGGCTGTACCATAACAACCGTAATATCTGTGATCTGAGTGTCACTGATCAGGAAATGGTCCGATCCCATAAAGACGGACCATTTCATATATCCAACTATTTGCGGGTAAACGTCCAATACAGGGGCGAACGCCCCGCACGAAGCGCCTTTGCTTCATAACGTGTTGGAGGCCATCCTTCCGGCCGCACCGTTGCCGGTGGTTCCACATGGAAGAAATCCTGATTGGCCATAACTTCAGTCACCCATGCCTGATATGTTGGGTCATCACTGGCGACTCGCCAGATTGCTCCCGGTTTCAGGGCACGCGCGACGATGGGCAGATTTCCCGGATGGACAAAGCGCCGTTTTGCATGGCGTGCCTTTGGCCAGGGATCCGGAAACATCAGAAACATCCGGTCGAGAGAGGCTTCAGGCAATGCCGACAGCAATTGTCGGGCATCTTCATCCCAGATTTTCAGACCGGATGGCAACAGGGCTTCAGCCTCATCACCCTCCGGCACAAGCCGGGACAGAAGGGAACATAATCCGTTTTCAAAGACTTCACACGCGATATAACCAACATCGGGGTGTGTCCCGATCTGGGAAACCACGTGTTCGCCTCCGCCAAACCCGACTTCAAGCCACAGTTCCGTTCTGGGAGCTGTGAAGGCTTTCAAAGGGGTAGCGGCTGCATCCTCCGGAAATCGTAGACGCGGCAGGGTTATGTCGATGAGACGCTGCTGCCGTGGACGGAGAGGATGGCCGCGCTGGCGGCCGTAAAGTCGCTCTGCCGGGGGTTTCATGGAACTCCCGGCATTGGTCTGAGACGGTGTATTGATGTCGTCCGTCATGTGATCAGCGGTTGAATGCACCACGCAGTGCGTCAACCAGATCGGTGCGCTCCCACGGGAATGTATCCAGCGCTTCATCCGGCGTCCGTCCGAAGTGACCATAGGCCGATGTCGGCACATAGATCGGACGGTTCAGACGCAGATGCTGGCGGATGCCACGCGGGCTCAGATTCATGACTTCACGCAGAACCTTGCCAAGCTTTGCTTCGTCAACATCCTTGCCTGAGCCATCGAGGTCAACATAGACCGAAAGCGGATGGGAAACGCCAATGGCATAGGAAATCTGCAATGTGCAGCGGTCGGCAAGGCCCGCAGCTACAACATTTTTTGCCAGATAACGGCAGGCATAGGCTGCGGAGCGATCGACCTTGGTCGGATCCTTGCCGGAGAATGCGCCACCACCATGCGGGGCTGCGCCACCGTAAGTATCGACAATGATTTTGCGACCGGTCAGGCCTGCATCGCCATCGGGTCCACCGATGACAAAGATACCTGTCGGATTGACATAGAATTCGTCATCCGTCGGTGTCCAGCCTTCAGGCAGGATGCCTGAGACAATACCGGACAGACGCTGGCGAAGCTCTTTCTGGTCAATGCCTTCATCATGCTGCGTGGAGATGACGACAGAAGTTGCCTGCACGGGCTTTCCATCAACATAGCGCAGTGTAACCTGGCTTTTTGCGTCCGGCTGAAGGCCTGCCGCACGCGGATCTCCGGCACGGCGGAGATCGCGCATCGTCTCAAGAATTTTGTGCGAATAATAGATCGGAGCAGGCATCAGGGTTTCGGTTTCGTTTGTCGCAAAACCGAACATGATGCCCTGATCGCCGGCACCCTCGTCCTTATCTCCGGCACTGTCGACACCGAGAGCAATGTGCTCGGACTGAGCATGCAGGTAATTGCTGATTTCGGCTTTTTTCCAGGAAAAACCTTCCTGGTCATAGCCGATGTCGCGAATGGCTTCCCGGGTTGCCTCAATCAGGCTTTCGGACGTCACGGATGCTGGGCCGCGAACTTCGCCGGCCAGAATGACGCGATTGGTCGTGACCAGCGTTTCGCACGCGACACGTGCTTCCGGGTCTGCCGTCAGATAGGCGTCAAGAACCGTATCGCTGATACGATCCGCGACCTTATCGGGATGACCTTCGGAAACAGATTCCGAGGTAAACAGGAACTCACCGTGTTTGCGCATGATGCTGCTGACTGCCTTATGGAAACGGAAGGAGGGAATTCGCAGAAGGCTGCGAAAAAGGCGCACGTTCCTTTGACTGAGGAACTGCGTCCGGTCAAGCCATATGCGGCATGCCGTCAATATACTGCATGAATGATCCTGCCTGCATGGGGTCGAAATTACAGCCCCAGGACATCTTCCATACCGTAGAGGCCTGCTGGTTGCTCACGCAGCCACAATGCAGCCCGAACCGCGCCGTCTGCGAAAATTCTGCGGTCAAAAGCTTTATGTGTCAATGATATCTGCTCGGTTCCCGAAGTGAACAGAAGGGTATGTTCCCCTACGATCTGTCCTCCGCGCAAGGCTGCAAAACCAATGGCGTTGTCACCGCGTGGCCCTGTGTGCCCGTCACGTCCACTTTCCCTGACATCGGCCAGACGGACGCCACGCCCTTCTGCAACAGCTTCTCCGATCGCAAGAGCCGTGCCGGAAGGAGCATCGACTTTCTGTCTGTGATGCATTTCCACGATTTCAGCATCATAGAGCGAGGCAGGCAGGGCGGCGCCCATCTTCTTGGCCAAGCTCAGGGCGAGTGTGACGCCAGGCGAAAAATTGGCGGCCTGAACGACAGGAATATGTGTTGCGGCTTGGTTGACGGCCGCCTGTTCACGCTCCGATAGGCCCGTTGTTCCAAGGACCCATGCTTTGCCAGCTTTTTCCAATGTCCGGGCATGATTGATGACGGTGCTGACATGTGTGAAGTCAATGATCAGATCTGAAACAGCAGCCAGTTCATCTATGCTCTGAAAGCATGGGCAGGAACTGTTTCCCGTCGGTGAGCGTGATGTTCCTCCCGCCAGAATGGCTTCGGAGGAAGATGCAATGCTGAGAGCCAGCATCTGCCCCATTCGGCCATTCAGGCCTGTGACACCGATGCGGAGAACCGGGAGTGACATGATCTGATGTGTGTCCGTAAGGTCAGAGGATAAAGAAGGATGCGATCTGGCTGCTCAGATTATGGATGATCCAGAGCAGGAAAATCCGTGATGATAGGCATTCATGTGCGGCAATGCCTACGCTGTTTGAAGTATCGACTCAATCCTGATGCCGGGATGTCATTACATTCAAACGAAATAAGTTCCGAGGAGATGGGTAAAAGGTGAGAACTGGAGCAGAAGAGGGTTCAGATCGACGAAAAGTGGGCCGCGGAATGTGGCTTCTTCCGGCTGCTATGGTGGCGGGTTTGTCGGGCGGCTTGCTGGGACACGCATTTTTCCCGGAACTGGTGCCTATCATCACTGGAGCAGCCGATCTGGTAACTGGGCTTTTCCTGCGGCTGATCAGGATGATCATAGCGCCCTTGGTTCTGGCATCTCTTGCTGGCGGGATTGGTAGTCTTGGATCACGGGATGGGCACGAAGGTGAAGGTAAGTTCGGCAGAATGGCAGTTCTGGCCATGCTGTGGTTTTTCACAGCATCAGCGGTGTCACTTCTGACAGGTCTTGTCAGTGCGGATATCCTTCGCCCGGGTGTGCTTCTTGGTACGCCGGACCATCAGGCAGCCGGAATAGCAACGGATTATCATTTCGATGCGACAGCTTTTCTGAGCCATATCATTCCTGTGAGTGTCATTGACGCGATGGGGCGGAATGACATCCTTCAGGTCGTTGTTTTTTCAGTTTTTTTCGGATTGGCGATGTCGCAAATCCGCGACCCGCGGGTCGATATTCTGCGTGATGCGCTGAGTGGCCTGACGAAGGTCATGCTGCGAGTCACGGACTATGTCATGATGTTCGCACCTGTTGCCGTGTTTGCTGCGTTGCTGTCGGTGACGGCACGCGGCGGTGTCATGGCTTTTTTCAAAAGTGCCGGATTTATCGGTCTGTTCTGGCTGGTCTGCCTGCTGTTTAGTGTGGGTTTGCTTCTGATCGGTTTCTGCTTTCTGGGGCGGCAGGGAATTCCCCTGTTCCGGCGTCTGTTTTCCCCGACCATGCTGGGATTTGCGACAGCGAGTAGTGAAGCCACATTTCCGCTGATGATGGAGCAGTTGCAGCTTTCCGGGGTTCCCGCCCGACAAAGTGCGTTCATTCTGCCTTTGGGTTACAGTTTCAATATGGACGGCTCAATGCTGTTCCAGTCATTCACGGCCATTGCGATTGCGCAGGCCTGTGGCATGGAAATGAGCTGGACGACGCAACTCGGGATGCTCGGGATGATGATGATCAGCAGCAAGGGTGTTGCCGGGGTGCCGCGAGCTTCGTTGATTGCCCTGACAACAGTCATGCCTGGATTTGGCATCCCGGAAAGTGGGATTGCGCTTGTTTTGGGGATTGATCATTTTCTCGACATGGCACGCACAGGTGTAACAGTTCTGGGAAATGGAATTGCCTGCGCAGTTGTCGCCCGGTTTTCCGGGCAGATTCCTGCCCCCGCATTGGTTGCCGAGCAGAAAGGAAACGCGTAGGGATAATCACGACGCAGGTTTGTGTCCTGCTTGTTTTCTGTATCTGCGGAGGCGGTTGTTGTCGGTCAGTACACAGGAATTCCGGGAGGCCATGTCCCGTCTGGGTTCAGCGGTGAATGTCATTACGACCGGCAATATAACAACGCCTCATGGTTTCACGGCATCGGCGGTGTGTTCGGTGACTGACACGCCACCGACATTGCTGGTCTGTCTGAACAGCTCGGCACGGGTAAGGCCTGCTTTTATCGATGGAGCCGGGATGTGCGTGAATGTTCTGACCTCCGATCAAAAGGAATTGTCGGGTATCTTTGCCGGTCCGTATGACATGTCGCAGAGATTTGATTCAGCCGACTGGTCCGTTCTGGAAACCGGCGCCCCTGTGCTGACAAATGCTCTGGCCAGTTTCGACTGCCAGATCGACAGGATTGTGGAAGTCGGTACGCATTCAGTGATATTCGGATTGGTGAAAGCCATCCGGTTGGGGACATCGGGCGGCGGATTGATGTATTTCAACCGTAACTATCATGACCTGCCACATTCCCATGGTGGGGATAGCTGACAGATAACGTCGGAGGTTTGGGGATGTCATTGTTCCGGAAAATGTTCACGATGACCCGGCAGGATGTGCCGGTCATCGGTGTCAGGGAACTGATCCTGCTGCATCTGGCGCTTCTTGCCGTGTGCGTCGTTCTTGCCTGGATTGACTGGTCCCTTCCGGGATAGTCGCCAATTTCAGAGCAGTTCCAGAACCGTTTCGACGGGACGGCAGGCCCGCGCACTTTTGTCAGTTTCAGCAATAGGACGGTTCAGGAGGATCGGATGCGCGGCGATGGCATCCAGAATGGCATCTTCCGTGACGTCTGATCGTGTCAGATCAAGTTCCTTGCAAAGGGGTTCTTTTGTCCGCAGCAAGGTTGCCGCACCATCGGGCATCTTGGCTGCAAGAGCCTGAAGAGCTGCCCGGGAAGGCGGTGTTTTCAGATAATCGATGATATGTGGCTCTATTCCTTTTTCACGCAGAAGCGCCAGAGTATTGCGCGATGTGCTGCAACGCGGATTATGCCAGAGCGTGATGGATGGTGTTGTCATCGGGCTTCCTTATTCATGCTTTCTAAAATAACGCTCAGAGCAGTTTGGTCAGTTTCAGGACGCCCCATGTTCCAAGCATGATCATGAAGCAGATTTCGCCGGCATAGATTGTGTCCCAGGGACCATCCGACAGGAACATTCCCCCTGTGTTCATTCCGAAAAAGCCCGTCACAAAGGTCGCCGGCAGCATCAAGGTTGTTCCGACAGAGACGATATAAAGGCGTCTGTTGGTTTCTTCAGTCTGATTGGAGGTCAGTTCATCCTGAAGAGAGCGTGCCCGGTCCTGCAGGGCGAGAAGATCGTCCAGTGCTGCGTGTATCTGCCGCTGAGAGCGGTCGGAGATATCTTCTTCCGCCCATTCGGGCAGTTCCAGTTCTTCATCATGCAGAATACGACTGACGGGCGAGACGATCCGGCGCAACTCGGTCGAACGGCGCCGCACCTGTCCGACAAGAGCGCCGACCCGGCGCAGATCTGTATCCCGATCCAGCATCAGCAACACATCTTCGGCCCGGTCCAGTTGATCATCCTGTCGGGCAAGATCACGGCGGGCAATGTCCGCAAATTCCAGAAGAACGCGATCAACCAGACGTGCCGGATTGGGAGGGACCTGACGTCTTTGCAATTCGCGGTAAACAACGCCCAATGATGGAATGGGATGGCGGCGCGTCGTGATCAGGAGATCCGGGAAAGTGACAAAACGCCAGATGCCGACTTCCCGCTCCTCGTCACTGTTGGCTTCTTCAAACGCAGGAAGAGCCCCGAAGACAATATCATCTTCGGATTCCAGGCGAACGCCACGGTCGTTTCCAGTCAGAATTTGCCTGACATCTTCGGGGAGACAGGGGATTTCGTTGATCCGGCTGCGGGAAATCGTATGGACCACATCGAAATGCAGCCAGCACCAGCCGGGCTGATCGGAAACATTGCCTTCGAGGCGAAGACTGATTTCTTCGGAAGACAGTGCAACGGGTTTTTCACCTGGCACGCAGCGGATGGCCCAGATCAGACCGTCCCCCAGAGCATCACCTGTGTCGGGAAGGCTTGGGGGCATAGAGAAACGGGATTCCGGCATTGCTCCTAACCCCCCTTCCTCTGTTCAGTATTGAGTCATCCAGTTCTTGCGCGTGGGCAAGGCTAGGTTTTGCACAGGCTCAGCAGGCTGACAATGGTGAAGCGCAGACTGATTAAAGGGCTTCCTGACGTGTGGCGACCCCGAATGTGACGCGGACCCGAAGCCCGCCTTCCGGGCGGTTCTCCAGACTAAGATGTCCCTTTGCCCGCTCCACTTCTCTCAGAACAATGGCCAGACCGAGTCCCAGTCCTCCTGTTCTGCGGGATCGTGAGGATTCGATCCGATAGAACGGAGTTGTCACCTTGCCAAGATCTGCTTCCGGAATACCCGGGCCGTGATCCGTTACGTCAACAATGATCCTGTCTCTGTCCGAATGCAGCGTTATAACGGCACTTCCCGCATAATAGATCGCGTTTTCGACCAGATTATTGAAGACCCGTTTCATTGCCAGTGGAGGCAGGCAGACCTGCAAGCGGCTCGGACCTTCATAAACGACATTCCGGCCCTGATCGCTCGCATTATCTGCGATGGTTGAAAGCTGTGCTGCCAGATCCATTGGGCGAGCGGGTTCGTGTGTCGTTTCTCCGGAAAGGTAGGCCAGAACTCCATCAACCATGGATTCCATATCATCCAGATCAGCCTCGATCGCTTCCTGTGCTTCCGGATCATTCAGAAAACCGACACGAAGGCGAAGACGCGCCAGAGGTGTGCGCAGATCATGGGAAACGGCGGCAAGAGCTTCGGTTCTGTCTGCGATCAGGCGGCTGATCCGTTCCTGCATCTTGTTGATGGCTTGCGCCAGATGGCGAACTTCTCTCGGCCCCGTTTCCGATAATGGAATCCATGGACCCGAGCCAACGGCATCCGCGACAGATGTCAGCGCACGTAAAGGCGTACTCATCACACGGACCAGCATGAAAGCGACAGCCAGGACAGTCAGGGTGATGATCAGGGCAGTCGTGACACCTCGGCTGACCAGATGTGGATGCAGAATGTCCGATGCGATGAAGTGAACAACGCTTGAATCATTGAGACGGAGATAGCCCGAGATATCCGAGTGCCCATGAACGGGAGGGTGCAACTGCAGGGTTTCCGCCTGGGGAATCCCTTTTGCCCGCAATAGACGTTCACGCAAGGGTTGCAGGCTTGCGGGTGTTTCTTGCAGCGGAAGTACCTGCTGCTGTGCAGCACGCCAGTTAATAATCAGGTCTGTTGTCGACAGCATGGCCGACATTGCCGGACGCTGTGAGGCAGGCGTGCCATTCAGAACACGCACATCGGTTGAGATGCGTTCAGCAATCAGGTCGATCTGGTCATCATCGGCGATGAGGTTTTCAGCCTGCTCAGCCAGAAACCAGTTCACGCAGAAAACCAGCCCTACGGTCGCCAACAGAACAAACGTCACACGTCCGATCAGACCCGTGGGCCAGAGCTGGATTCTTCGGACGCGTGGACGCGTGCCCTCGGCAGATTGCAATTCAGGCACCTGTTCCGTCAGTGACGTTCAACTGGAGCGGTGAAAATATATCCCTGTCCGCGCACCGTACGGATCAGCGAGTCAGATTCTTCTCCCAGCTTGCGTCGCAGGCGGCTGACCAGAACGTCGACCGAACGGTCGGAAGCCTCGCCCAGACGTGAGCGGGAAAGCTCAAGAAGACGATCACGGCCGATCACCCGTTGGGGATTGTCGAGGAAGCTGACCAGAAGGTCATGCTCGGCCCCGGAGATTTCGACAACGGCGCCTGAAGGATCAGAAAGCTCCCGGCGTCGCAGGTCCAGCGTCCAGCCGGCAAAAGTGATCTGTTCGCGTCGTGGACGTTCTTCCGGCACGACACGTGCAGAGCCTCGTCGCAGGACGGCCCGCACGCGTGCCAGCAATTCTTTCTGCCCAAACGGCTTGGCGACATAATCATCCGCACCAAGTTCCAGCCCCAGAACACGATCGAGCTCTTCGCCTCGGGCTGACACCATTATAACAGGTACCTGCGTGAAAGACGGGTCTTCCACCGTACCACGCAGACCGCCCTGTCGCAGGGTCCGGCACAAATCGAGGCCATTCGTCCCCGGCATCATGACGTCGAGGATGATCAGGTCGGCCGGTTCCATCACCAGAGCGTCCCACATTGCACGCCCATCGGGCACGGCACGAAGCCTGTAGCCTTCTGCCTGCAAGGTTCGGGTCAACAGGGTGCGCATTCCTGGATCGTCTTCAACCACCAGAATTCTGGGCGGGAGATCTTCAGATATGCTGGCTGAATGGTCGTTGTCTTGTCCGGTCATTCCGGGCGGCTTCCCCTTGTTTATTGTGTTCTGGCAGGTCCATGCCGTCAGGATCAATGCTTATGGAGGATAACTTCCGGGAACGTTTCCGTCGAGAGATGTGATCTGGCGTTGTCGAACCGGAGGAATGATGCTTAATTATTATTCAGTTAATGCAGCCATATCCATGACGCGCAAGACGGGAAGAAGAAATGTCCGAGACTTTGGCCGACGTTCAGTATTCCGATGCGGATTTTGCGCATGATCAGAGGGCAATCGATTTTTATCGTGACCACGGCTGCGCCACGGTTATGGACGCGTTCCAAATTGCCAATATCCTGCATACGGATGGCATGGTGCGTGAGGCATCAAATTTCTATCGGATTGCTTTTGATCTGCACCCCAAAGAGGCGCATGTCTTCCCGAACGCGCATGTTCTGTTGAATGTCAGTCTGCTGTGTTTATTGAAGGCTGGAGAAAACCCGTCGGAAGAGGACATGCAGCTTCTCCGTGGTTATTCTATCCCGTGTTACAATTATATCCGTGGTGTCATGATTTCATGGCGCGAGGGTGACCATCTTCGTGCGCTTGAAACGATGGGGAACTGTTATGAAGAGTTTCATACAGGTGAAGAGTGTGATCGGATATATTTAAGTACGGCCATTCGCCTCAGCCATAAATATAATTTTTTACAAAACAATAAAAACGAACAAAGTAGAAAAATACCAAATATTTTTTATTCATACGAAAGAGAAAAATTCAGTAAAAACCAAGAGAAAAACACAAAATTGAAATTTTTCGACAAAAATGAAGCTTCCGAATGGCTTTTTGAAAATTATGGAGCAGAAACAAGAAGGATATTCTTAAGCATTCATCATGAATATAGTGAATCTTCTTTTTTTATGATGCATGTTATTTATAAAAATGGAGGATGGTGGAAAAAGGCCGATATAAGTTTGAAAATAGATATTCATCAATTAAGTGCTTTATCGAATAGGTATCAATGTATTTTTTTGGAATCTCAAGGAGGCATACAGGATCAATTTTTAGGATTATCACCTTACAATCCAATTTTAGCAGATTCTATAATATCAATGTATAAAAATATATATAATTACAGAAATAAAATTCCAGATTTTTATATTTATGGGAAAAGTTCTATTGCACGAAGTATAAATCGTAAAATTTATTCTAGTTTAAAGGAAAAGTCTTGCGATATATCTTTTCTGTTTTTAAGTGAGCGAGAATGGGATAAAGTTTTTTGAATTTTCGGTAAACGTCTATAATTAAGTTAGGAGGATATAATCGTGGGAATAAAGCTTGGCATTGGTATCATTACGTACAATAGGTCAAATATTTTGAAGGAAACAATAAAATCCATTCAGAAGTATACGAAAACGGAATTTTCGTTAATTGTTGCTGATGATGGTTCTTCCGATGATACCTGTTCTGTACTCACGGAAATGGGTATTCCTTTTATTACAGGAAGAAATAAAGGCATATCATGGAATCGCAATAGAGCTCTTTGGTATCTAAAGGAAGTATGCTCTTGCAATCAAATTATCATATTTGAAGATGATTGTTTTCCTAATCAGGACGGATGGGAGGATGAATGGATAAAAGCCATAAACTATTATGGTCACGTGAATTATATGCCGGATTTAACGATAGAAATAGATAACGATATATCCTCTGGATCAGGAACTGCGAAAGATCCATTTATTGCTCCTATGCATCAAGCATTTTGTGTTGGATACCACAGAAAAGCTCTCGAATATGTCGGTTATTTGGACACCCGATTTATTAGATATGGTGAAGAGCATGTGGAACATACACATAGATTTTTGAGAGCTGGCTATGGAGGGTTGTTGCAAAAACATCGTCCGGAACGAGGACAGTTGTATTATTTGAGCGGAGGTCTTGATGTTTTTCCTTCGGAGAGTCATGGAGATCATTCTATCGCTTTGTTAAATAAAGAAATTCATGACGCGATACAATACGATGTAATATACAGAAGTCCATGGAAAACAGATTATGAGATGTTTGAGTTTAGATATGAAATAGAAAGAAAATACGTTGATTCATTTCCAATATCTCAATTAAAAAATAAAGTATTTGATTCCATTGTTTTTTTGGGTTCAGATAAAGAACTTCTTCAAGCTCTTTTGAACATATCACATTGTCCGGTTTTAAATTTATTTCCATCTATGATTCTACCTTTTCATACACTTATTTCGCAAATTCAGAAAGATTTTGCAGACATTCATGAGCCGAGTTGTCTATATGCATATCATGATAATTTAAGATGTCGGGATACTTTGATTGTCTATGATGATTTTTATAATAAAGAAGATAAGGTATTCCCTTTAGTAGAAGATTATCGAGCATACCAAGCATTAATGAAAATACATTTTTTAGAAAAAATCGAGATTCTAAAAACATGGGAGCGCAAAGGGAACAATATATTGTTCATAAGAGATTGGAATGATGCTTCCCATTATGAAAATTGGATTAGACCAAGCCATTCTTCAATTCCGAATTTTTCTGAGTTGAAGAGTGCCATTAGTTTAAAATTTCCAGACTGTAAACCTGACTTTCTTTTCATAAATTTTGGAGATGTTCGTAATGAAGATCAGAATTTGTTTTTTGCGAATTCGGATAGTTTATTTGGATTAGATGAAAAAGATAAAATAATTACGTATATGAAGATGCTTTCAAAAATAATTTAATAACTTAGGGAATGTGCTATGAAAACCGCAGTTTGTTTAGTAGTCAAAAATGAAGATTTGGAATTGCCTTACTGGTTAGCATGGTACAAATCTCTAGGGTTTGATTCTTTTATTATATATAACGATTTTTCAGATGATTCTACTGAAAATGTTATTTTATCCCTTTCAGGAATTATAGACATACGTTATTTTAGGAATGAAAATAATAGAGAACCGAGCAATACTCGGCAAGTTCGCGCATACAATGATGCAATAACGAAATACAAAAATGAGTTTGATTGGATAGCTTTTTTTGATGCTGATGAATATTTAGATTTATATGGGCTGGATATAAAGCAATATCTTTCTCAATATGAAGAAGCTTCATTAATTGCTTTTAACTGGTGTTGTGTTGGAACTAATGAACATATTAGTCGTCCAAGTGGATGTCCTGTGTTTAATTACACCAAACATGGGCAAGAAGATTTGTTTTGGAATAAACATACAAAGGTAATATGTCGCCCAAAAGATATCAGCAAGCCTATATATTATGTGCATAACGCACCAGTAACAGGAGTAAGCCTTGCTAGTAATGGCAAGCCTGTAAAGTGGGAAACTCCTCACGGAGGCTTAGCTGCACCACCACATGAGTGGGAGGGAGGACGTTTATTACATTATCAATCAAGATCGTTAGAGCATTACGTAAAAAGAGATAAATATATTGCTGATCATAGGAAAAATAAAAAAGACCCTTTGCATGTTGTGACTAATAATTCACAATATCATGAAATTTCATACGACGTATCTAGAGTTTATATATCTAATTTTTATTATTGGATGGAAAAAATTATTTCTACTCAAGTAAAGTATATTTTTAGAATGATGCAGCGTGTTCAAGATAGTAGCTTTTATTTTTTATCGGGATTGTTAGAAAAATCTACAGTAAATATATTTAGTCCAGGGAATTCTATTTATGGAGATAAACCGTCTTCTGTAATTATAAATAGTGATTACTCTATATTTTATTTAAAAGATCATTTTGGAAATTTCATAAAATCAAACTGTGGCCATAAACTCATGGGTATATATTTCTTAGGCACGAATTTTATCCACTGCTTAGTGGACGGAAAGATTTTTTTCAATCTAGGTAATGACCCTCGATTTTCAAATATTATCACTTATAAAATATGGCCGAGTATCGACGATACTGTTTCTTTGACGCACCCTATTACAGATAGATTTTTGGGAGCACTTCCTAATGGTCAGTATACCATTTCAAAATTAAGGCCCCTAAATTGGGAACAATTTAAAATGATAGAGATTGAAGATTTAGAAAAAAAAGGCATAATGGAGTCTGATTTTTCATATCTATCAAATATAAGTTCAGGAAATCCAATAGTGAATATAAGGAATTTCCCTGAGGAAAATCCAACATTATTTTTGAACTCTATTGCGTGCTTGGACAAAACAGATATTTCTGTAGCAAATTATTTGTGTGGTGGTATTCTCAAAGAGCATCTTTTATAGATGCTCACGCAAATATTTGATAAGGATATTATAAATGCAGGAGTTATATAATGGAGAAGATTATATAGTAAGATTTTTTAAAGGAAGTAGTAATGGTAATTTTATCATAGTTAGCTTTTCTGGAATGAGTGCAAAAGAAAGAAAAGATTCGACTTTTTTTGGTTATAAACTAGCAACTAAATTAGATATTCCTTGGATTGGAATTATAGCAAAAAAAGATTCTTGGTATCGTAGTGGAGATTATTTCTCTGCTTTTAATATTGTAAGATCATGGATTATTGCAAGGAAAAAGGAAAACAGTACAGAAAATGTAACCTTATTGGGTTATGGCGTGTCAATGGGCGGGTATGCTGTTATAAAATATTCTAATTTTTTCAAATTTGATATCGTATTTTCTATGTGTCCTCAATTTAGTATCGATTTGTTAGAAGTGAAACATGTATCAAGATTTCAGAAATTTTATATGCCCTTTATGAGAAATATGGGTATTAAAAAATCTGATACGCATGGATTGATTTATGTTTTCTTTGATCCTTACGATAAGACAGATGCAAATGAAGCTCAGCTTATACGACAAAATTCTGAATCAATACTTATTCCCGTTTGTTATGCTGGACATATGGTAACTGATTGTTTGAAAGGATCAGAAATATTTAGATTACTTTTAGATAACTCTCGAGAACACAATAAATTAATTCGGTTGGTATCTTCTTTTAGAAGGAATAGCATTGGCAACAGAATGATAATGTTTAATTATTATATTCAAAAAAACCCACTGATTATTTATAAATTTTTAAAAAAACTCAAAGTTAGTGATATTGATATAATAAAGAAAAATAATGATTTTGTAAATTCAATAAAAAAATTATCTGCCAAACTATCAGTTCTCGGATTTCATGAAGAGTCATTGGAATTGCTTACAAATTACTCAAATGAAGTGTCTGTAATTCATTCTACGTATTATCTTATTTCATGGATTGGTGAATTTGTATGCTATGATATCAGAGAAGATAAATTCTACCAAACGTATAATAATATAAATAACAGAGGCTGCATCGTAGTCTATAAAGATTGTAATATTTATATTGCTGCACCACTAGGGTTAATTCCAATAAAATATAAAATAAAAAAAGAGGGGAATCATTTTTTCATAATGCATAATAATAATTTTATTTCCTCAAGACCTGATGGGTCGATGTCGTTAGTTTCACATAAACGGAATTGGGAGAAGTACGGGGTTATTCCTATTCACTCTTATTGTTTTTAAGTTTTTCGTTTCTTTACCCACTATAATATTGACTGAATTGAAAAAATAGAGTATAATAAAAAACCTGAATATTTTAAGGACAAGCATGCAATGAAGTGGTTTTTCGCGATCACAGAACAAACGCTAGCACATGATCCAGATCATGGTTTTCAAGATTGTATTCGGGCAGCTGTATATTCTGCTAAGCAAAATACAACACTACAGCCTCATATGCTTTTTGATGGAACTGAATGTGCTTTTACTCGTGAAATGCAAAGTTGTGGGGTTGAAGTTATTTTTCATAGAATCCATTTTTATGATCAACTTGCTGAAGCGCGTGTAAAACAAAAACCTGAATGGCCAAATTATATGCAAACTGCGGCGGGTGCCTTCATGCGATTGGATATCCCTCTTATTGAAAACGAAGATAAACACGTTCTTTATACAGATTGCGACGTTTTATTTTTAAAAGATCCTCAATTAGAATTTTGCAAGCCTGAATTGTTTGCTGCATGTGGCCAATTTGGACATCATGATTATTTTTCTGATATGAATTCAGGCGTTATGGTTTTGAATCTAGACAGAATAAGGAATGATCTTCCTGCATTAGTAAATTTTCTATGCGACAATTTTAATTTTATATCTGGATATGATCAGGAATTATTACGTGTATTTTATAATGGAAAGTGGGATCCGTTATCAGCAAAATATAACTGGAAACCATATTGGGGGGTCAATGATGATGCTCGAATTTTGCATTTCCATGGTCCAAAGGCGCCAGCTTCACGGCAGCTGTTAAACGACGCAACTTATCGAGAACATGATCCTGTTTTTCATACTTGGAGGCATTGGTTTTTTCAGAATCCCGGCGGATATAATCACTATGTTCCAATGTGGGAGCTAGCTTTAGATGCAGCTACCGCCATTGATACAGCATCTGGGACAATATCAGAATTTGATGCTGCGAGAGATTGAGATATGCTAAAAAAAGTTCTCAGAGCAAAAACTGAATCCTGGAGAATAAAAAAAAGCTCCAGCCAAGAAGTAACCCGCTTATCAGAAGAGGACTGTTTATACCTTTTGAAAATTGTAAAAGAAATTGCAGATAGAAAACTTGTCGGAAGTAGTGGTGTAGATGCCTGTATTCCAGATTGGATTGTACAAACAGGAAAAGGCGTAACCCCAAGGAAAATGTCCCCAGAAGATTTCTATAATATAATAAGCTGGGTTTTATCTGACTGCATCTCGGTGGAGGACTTTCATTCGTCTGATGAATACCAAAATATTAAAATGGATCCTTTATTTCAGAATAACAGTTAGTCTTTCATAGAAAATTCTGAAATATGTAGGAATGCGTGAGCTCTGGTGAAATTTTTTAGTGATCAGATTGATAGGATGGAGGGTTTTTAGAACCCTCCTGATTCCTAATCTACATTAAAAATATCTCGTGTAAATAATTTTCCTGACACGTCCTTGATTTCATCATAAACTCTGTTCGCCAATACAACATCACTCATATATTTGAACTTATCGAGGTCATTGATCACCCTTGAATTAAAGAAAGTATCTTCAGACATACTGGGTTCATAAATGATCACCTCAATGCCCTTCGCCTTCAGTCTCTTCATAATGCCCTGAATGGAACTCTGCCTGAAATTATCGGAAGAGGATTTCATAACCAAACGATAGATTCCGACGGTTTTTGGGTTTTTCTGTATGATCTGGTCGGCCAGAAAATCTTTTCGGGTCGTATTTGAATCTACAATAGCTCGAATAAGATTCTGCGGAACATGCTCATAATTCGCCAGAAGCTGTTTCGTATCCTTCGGCAGGCAATAGCCACCATATCCAAAAGATGGATTATTATAGTGCTGACCAATACGCGGATCGAGACACACACCATCTATGATCTGTTTGGTATCAAGACCTCGCGCCAGAGTATAGCTGTCAAGTTCATTGAAAAAAGCGACTCTCATGGCCAGATACGTATTGGAGAACAGCTTGATGGCTTCGGCCTCGGATGCGTGCGTGAAGATAATGGGAATATCTTTCTTCGCTGCTCCTTCAGAGAGGAGCTGAGCGAATGTTTTTGCTTCGCCTCCCATATCCCCAACAATAATTCTTGAGGGGTGGAGATTGTCATAAAGGGCTTTGCCTTCTCTGAGAAACTCCGGAGAAAAGATGATCTTATTCTCTGGAAATCTCAGTCGGATTTCTTCTGTAAACCCAACAGGGATAGTCGATTTTATAATGATGGTCGCAGATCTGTTTTTGGAAGATACGCTTTCAATGGTTTTTTCGACAGAAGATGTATCAAAAAAATTTGTTTTTTCATCATAATTAGTAGGGGTCGCAATAATCACATAGTCACTGGAAAGGCATGCTTCATCCAGATTGCTTGTTGCCCGCAAATTTAAAGTGATGTTTTTAAGGAAATATTCAATTTCATTGTCAATAATAGGCGATATTTTGTTGTTGATGTTGCTAACCCGCTGCGGATCAATGTCCACAGCAACGACTTCATTCTTCTGAGCCAGAAGAATTGCATTCGAAAGACCCACATAGCCGAGGCCAACAACTGTAATCTTCACTCAAAATCTCCGAATAAAATGCTTTTCTGGGCCTTACTCTTCAACCTTAACACTATGCAGTCAAGCCATCCAAAAAACACCCATCTCCATAGGAGTAAAACCGGTATCCCGTCTCAACGGCATGCCGGTAAGCCTCTCGCATCAGAACGGTCCCTGCAAACGCGCAGACCAGCATGAACAGCGTCGATTTTGGTAGGTGAAAATTGGTCATCAACGCGTCTGTTGCGCGGAAGCGATAGCCGGGGCGGATAAAGATCGATGTCTCGCCAGCGAACGGATGCACCATGCCGCTTTCATCGGCGGCACTTTCCAGAAGTCGCAGAGTTGTTGTGCCCACAGCCACCACACGCCCGCCATTGCGTCTCGTCTCGTTAATGATATCAGCGGTTTCCGCGCTGATATAACCACGTTCGGCATGCATTGTGTGGGAAGAGATATCGTCTCCACGCACAGGCAGGAACGTTCCCGCACCAACATGCAGAGTCAGCGTGGCGCGGCGGACGCCCATGTCATCAATGGCTGACAACAACTCCGGCGTGAAATGCAGGCCAGCAGTCGGGGCGGCCACGGCACCTTCGTGTTCGGCGAAAATCGTGCGGTAATCCTGACTGTCCTGCTCCGTCGGGCCGTTCGGACGGTGGATATAGGGAGGAAGGGCCAGTGCGCCTGCTGTGCGGAGAAAAGCGTCGAAAGCAGGGCCTTCGGTTGAAAAACGCAGGGTTGCTCCCCCTTCTGCGTCCCGCTTCACAACCTGGGCGGTGCCGTCCGTCCCGGGAAAGGTGATGATGTCGCCATCATGCAGACGTCGTGCATTGCGGATCAGCGCGTGCCAGGTGCCATCGGGCAGGATTCGGTCAAGGGTGATACCGATTTTTGCCTCCCCGCGCAGGCCGTGAAGCTGGGCGGGAATGACGGAAGTGTCATTGGCCAGCAGCAGATCACCCTTCCGCAGCAGGGATGGCAGATCGCGGATTCTCAGATCTCCGAGCGTCTCCTCCCCGGCAGGCACATGTAACAGCCGCGCGCTGTCACGCGGACGCGCGGGTTCGTGGGCGATGGCGCTGTCGGGCAAGTGAAAATCGAAATCTGCGATGCTGTCGTTCATGGTCGCAGCTTTAACCCGGACCGGACAAACAGTCATCGAAGATTTGGGTTTTATGCCTCGATAATGGTTTCCTTGCAGATATCGACCCATTCTGCGCCGGTGATTTCAACCATGCGGGCGACCGTAAGGCGCACGGATGTGGTGGTAGATCCGCCAGCAGGGATGACGTCTTCCCATGCGCGAAGGGAAGCATCACAATAGACAGGCAGGTCAGAGGCCAATCCGAAGGGACAGACGCCGCCAACAGGATGCCCGGTCAGTTCCTCGACCTCTTCCCGCGCCAGCATCCGGGGGCGGATACCGAACTGATCCTTGCATTTGCGGTTGTCCAGACGGGCGGTTCCGGCCGCGACGACAAGGACAATCCTTTCCCCCAGGCGCATGGCAATGGTTTTGGCGATCTGATCTGGGTGAACACCATGAACTGTGGCGGCTTCCTCGACCGTGGCGGTGGAGGCGGGAGAAAAAATGATTTCCAGATCAGGCGCGCGTTCGCTGAGAAATTTCTGGACGGATTCAAGGCTCATGAATGTTTCTCCGGCAGGGATGCAGCAAGGGCGCACCCGGCGATCAGGAAAATCCATCCTGCCGGGGGAAGGGAAAACAGGGCGCTGGTGCTGGCGGCTGGCCAAAGAATGATGACGCTTGCGACCGTCAGCATGGCCTGTAGCGGGTTTTTCTGTGGATCAAGGGCGCTGAGCAGGCGTCGCCCCCAACACAGGATCATGCCACAGAACAGGGCCAGTCCGGTCAGGCCACCAGAAACAGCAGCCTGAAGATAGTAATTATGAGGATGGATATTGCAGCCTCTTTCGGCGGGTCCATGGAAGGAAAGGCCGAGTGAAGGCAGTCCATGGAAATAGGCGGGATTGCTGCAGTAATGGCGGAAACCGTCGAAGCCGCTACCGATCCATGGATGCGCCGCCGTCATGACAGCCGCACGGGTATAGATCATGCCATAATCGCTCTGTGCGAAATGTGTCAGCTGAGTGCTGAATTTCAGAACGAGCTTGGCATAGGTCGGTGGGGACAGGATCGGCAGGGCTGCAAGAACAGCGCCGGCCAGAGCAAGGGTGGCGATGACCGGCCAGCGCAGTCGCCTGAATAGCAGGGCTGTGATCCCAAGCCCGGTCAGCATCAGCAACGTGGACATGCGCTGGCCGATCAGGATCATCGTTGTCGCCGAGAAAAGAAGAAGTGCGATACCGCCGATCCGTGCCGTGCGTCCGGGACGATGCAGAAGATTGAGGACCAGAGGCATAAGGCCCGGAAAGAACACCATCAGCAGGGCATTTCCGGCTCTTGGTTTCCGAAAGGGACCAGTCAGCGCGCCATCACCCCAACGCGGGTATCCGGCCAGATTATGGCCGCTGAGCAGTTGCAGCCAGCTCTGCGCGAGGGTCCAGAATGCAAGAGCGGCGCATACGGCGACGAAAGCGCGTCGCATGTTGGTGCGGTTGAGTGTCCAGTAACAGACTGCCGCGCAGAAGACGAAGAAGCGCAGGCTTAAAGCGCCCTGAATGGCGGAGGATGTCGGGCCTGCGATGACAGATGAAACAAGAATGACGGCCCAGAGTCCGAATCCGCAGAGAAACCAGCCAGCGCGCATCCATTGCCATGAGCGCTGGATCAGAGAGTGCAGCAGGAAAAGAACCGCAATGACGGAGACGACAATATCCGCACCAGCCCGACTGAAGAACAGCAGGACTGGAAGCAGAAGTGTTGCGGCCTCGGCCAAGCGGGAGAGAGCGACATCCACGCCAGACAGTGTGTGCCGACCTGAAGAAAAGGAAGTGTCGGACATGTGGGTTATGTAGCTGTTCCACCCACGGTCAGCCCGGTCATCTTCAATGTGGGCTGTCCCACGCCGACTGGGACGCCCTGCCCTGCCTTGCCGCAGGTGCCGATACCGGGATCAAGGGCGATGTCGCTGCCGATCATGGAAACCCGCGTCATGGCGTCAGGTCCGTTGCCGATCAATGTTGCCCCCTTGACCGGCGTCGTCACTTTCCCGTCTTCGATCAGATAGGCTTCGGAGGCTGCGAAAACGAATTTTCCGG
>JAAYUA010000103.1 GCA_012517935.1 Acetobacter sp.
AATGCGGGATGAAAATGCTCGTATTGGTGCAGGCATTGCGGAAAACTGGCATTTCCGCGCCCCAGACACAGAGGGTGTAGACCCGAGTCAGCTTCTTTGGGGGATTTTTCGGAAAGCTTTCAGGGCAGTTCCGATTTGTTTTCTTCCGTTTCACCAAAGCGGGAATCTCGGTGCACCCAGGAGGACATCAGCAATCCAAACCCGAGCATGACGTTCAGCATGGCTGACCCACCATAGGAGATCAGGGGAAGCGGGACACCTCCAACCGGTATGGCCCCCATGACCATCGACAGATTGACGAGGCAATAGAGAAAGAAATTCACGGAAACCCCGAAAGCCAACAGGCGACCAAAGCGGTTTCTGCTACGGATAGCCATGAACATGCCACCGAGAATGAGCAGCAGCAGCAGACATATGACGCTGATTCCGCCGACATAGCCCCATTCTTCTGCCAGCATGGTAAAAATGAAGTCTGTCTGCTTTTCAGGCAGGAAGTTCAGTTGTCCCTGAGAACCGTTGAGATATCCCTGTCCCCACATCCCGCCTGAACCAAGCGCAATTCTGGACTGGATGATGTTGTAACCTGCGCCCAGCGGGTCGGATTCCGGATGGAGAAATGTCGTGATTCTGGCGCGCTGATAATCATGCAGGTGGGCATAAGCGATTTTCAGCAGCAAAGGGACCGGAAGGCAGATGACAAGAATCTGCCAGATGCGCATGCCGGCGGCGAAGAACATTGTAGCGCCAATGCCACCGATGATGACACTCGTGCCCAGATTGGGTTCCTTGAGCACAAGAGCAACAGGAACGAGAGTCATGAGCGCTGGGGGAATGAGCCAGAGGGGATTCCCCATTCGCTTCCAGCTGATCCTGTGAAACCACGTAGCCAGCATCAGGGTCAGGGCAATTTTTGCATATTCCGAAGGCTGGACCTGCATGCCGCCAATGATGATCCAGCGTTCCGCTCCCTTTCCGACATGTCCCATGCGCAGCACCAGAATGAGCAGCGCAAGGGAGACGATGTAGAGCGGCAGCGCAAGGCGTGTCAGAAATTTCAATGGCATCAGGGCGACGGTGATCATCAGGATGACACCAATGCCAAACCGGAACGCCTGAGGAGCCGCATATGGATGGGCCGATCCGCCTGCGGCTGAATAAAGCGCGATGTAACCAACACCTGCCAGAGCGCAGATCAGCAGCACATAGAGCCAGTTGATACGCCAAAGCTTTGACAGAAGTGAAAAATTCGGTTCCGCGCGCAGAAGACGTTTACGGAAACGGGTGCCAGCATCTCTAAGGGCGGACATTTCAGGTCTGGATCCCGGTCGGTTGGGGTGCGGGTGATGGCTGAGTCTGACGACAGGAGAAGAAGCGGTGGCATCGTGCCCGTGCCTGACAGGACATATCGGTCAGTTTCTCTGGAGACAAGGCAGTGAAACCATGTCGGAGATTTCAGAGACGTCTGCCCGTGAATGAAGCGTCCGCCACGGTTTCTCCCGGAGGGGTTTGGTGCTGGGCCGGGTCCCTGAGCAGTGTGTCTGTCATGATGGCCTTGGCCAGAGGACCAGCGGCTTTTGCGCCAGCGTTGCCATGTTCAATGACCACTGCGGCAGCATAGCGCGGCTGGTCATAGGGCGCGAAGCAGATGAACAGGGCGTGTGGTCTGTATTCCCACGGCAGGCGTGATGAGTCGAAATGTCCACTTTCACGCAGGGCACGAGAAACGCGACGGACCTGTGCCGAACCGGTTTTTCCAGCCATCTGGACGCCGGGAATGTCCAGCCGCGCCAGCGGGGCGGTGCCGTGAGGCTCATTGACTACGGCGAACATGCCTTGCCGCAGGCTGTCCAGAGCTTCTGGTGGCATATCCAGAGCCGGATAAAGATCCGGGTTTGTTTGTTCGTTCAGCTTCCCGTTGGACGCACGGACAAGATGCGGTTCTATGGCGCGTCCGGAGGCCAGTCTGGAAACATAGGTTGCCAGTTGCAGGGGGGATGCCTGAACGAAGCCCTGTCCGATACCGCTCACAATAGTGTCGCCACCGTTCCAGTGCTGCCCATGGCTCTGACGCCATTTCGGGGTTGGGATCAGACCCGTGCTGAGATGCGGCAGTTCGATGTCCGGGCGGACACCCAGACCGAACGCATGCGATGTCGCAGCGATTTTTTCCATGCCGACACGACGTGCAACTTCATAGAAATAGACGTCGCACGAGAATTTCAGGGCCTGATGAAGGTCGATCGATCCGTGACCATAGCGTGACCAGCAATGGAAACGCGTTCCGCCCATATCGAAATGTCCGGGGCAGAAAATACGGTCACTGGGTGAAATCACACCATTCTGGAGTGCCGCCATGGCGACGGCGGGTTTGAAGGTGGAACCCGGAGGATAGACACCGGCGACGGCCTTGTTGATCAATGGCGTGCGGGGATCAGATGCCCATTCCTGCCATTGTGTCTTGCTGACACCGCTGTCGAACAGGGAGGGGTCGAAGGATGGCGTGCTGACCATCGCGACAATCTCGCCATTGCGGCAGTCCATCACGACGGCGGAGGCGGATTCGTCACCGATATGTCCGAGAACCGCCTGCTGGAGTCCGGTATCGATTGTCAGCGTGATATCGCTGCCGGGCTGACCTTCGAT
>JAAYUA010000104.1 GCA_012517935.1 Acetobacter sp.
GGGCATGTCGTGCACGGACATTCGTAATCTGGGCCAGTCGCGCGTCCTTGTGCTGATTGATGGCAAGCGTCAGGTTTCGACATTCGGTAGTGGAAGCCAGTGCGTCGATCTGAACTCCATTCCGATGGATCAGATCATGTCTGTGGAAATCCTGAAAGATGGTGGTTCTGAACTTTATGGTGCTGATGCCGTTTCCGGTGTGATCAACATCAAGCTGCGTCATGATACCACGAAGGGGAAAATCACTCTGCGTGGTGGTATCACGGATCAGGGTGATGGCCAGATGGGCAAGATCGCTGGTTACAAAGGGTTCAATTTCGATCACGGCCGCGGCAATATCACGTTGTTCGGTTCGTACATGACCCAGTCAGGAATCAAGCAGAAAAACAGAAGCTGGTCCAACACGGCATGGAACGCTGATCCGACGATCGGCAGTCCGATTGCAATCGGTAGTTCGGTCACAGCGAACACGCGTGTTATTGGCAGCAATTTTGATCTGGTCAGCAACGGAACCGGTGGTGGTCAGAATGGCTTCCATAGTTTTACGAACGCGGACCGGTATAATTTCTCTCGCGATCAGATGCTGATAAACTCGTTGCAGCAGGCTGTTCTGAGTGGCGATGCGCATTACAAGATCAATGATCATATCGATCTGTATTCTTCCATTCGCTACACCCATAAAGATGCATTGAATACACTTGCCGGAAATCCGGTGACAGGTGCGAGTTATCCTTCCACTCTGCCTTCTTCTGTCATTTTACCCAGCGGCAGCCCCTATAATATCTGGGGTGAAGATGTTTCGATGTATCGTCGATTCTCTGATCTTGGCCAGCGTCGTTATGAAGAAGCTTTCGATACATGGCAGTATACCGGTGGGGCCAAGGGCAAGATTGTCGGTAACTGGGAATATGATGTGTCCATGACCTATGGGCAGTCTCTGGGCAAGTTCTCGACCCAGAATATGACCAATTATGCGAATTATATGAATGCGCTTGGCATTCAGCAGGTTGATCCTTCTGATGCGAACAGTGCGGTTGTATATAATCCCTCCATCTGTCAGGCATCTCAAGGATGCAGTCTGATCAACCCCTTTGGTCAGTTGACAACCGAGCAGCAGAATTATCTGCGGCATACGCAGATTGATCATTCAACCTATCAGATGCGCGATTTCAACGCGCGTGTTCACAACAACAAAATTGCGCATTTGCCATGGCAGGGTGGTGGCAATTTCGGTATGGCGATGGGTCTTGAGCATCGTAGTGAACAGGCCAGCTATACACCGGATGTTTTGGCGTCCAATGGTGACCTGGGTGGTGGCGCGACCTATACAGGTGGTGGTTACAACGTGACCGAAGCCTATATCGAGGGCAATCTGGGTCTGTTGCATGACGTGGCGTTTGCTCATGACCTGACGATCGATGGTCAGGGTCGCTGGTCACACTATAATACGTTTGGCGATGCCTATAACTGGAAAGTTGCCATCAACTGGGCACCTGTCCGAGATATTCGCTTCCGTGCAACATTGGGTACGTCGTTCCGTGCTCCGACAATGACCGAGCTGTATGGTGGTCATCAGATTGGTTATTATGCAGGAAATGACCCCTGTGCGCAGGCAAGCAGCTATGGTGCGTTGTCCAGCAATGTTATTGCGCGCTGTGCATCTCAGGGTGTGAATACTTCGACTTTCATCAATGCGAACTCTGGTCAGATCCCGACACTTTCCGGTGGTAATTCCAGCCTGAGTCCTGAAACAGGTCGGACCTACACATTCGGAACAGTGATTACACCACGTTGGATTCCGAATCTAACAGCATCTGTCGAATACTGGCATTATACACTGAAGAACATGATCACGATGCTGCCTGTGCAGTATGTCGTTGATGAATGTTACACAGGCACGAATACTTCCTGGTGTAACAATGTTGCCCAGCGTAGTGCTTCAGGTCAGTTGACGCAGGTCGTTGATACATATTCGAATGCTGGTGGACTGCGCACGAATGGTATTGATTTCGATCTGAACTATCATATTCGTCTCAGTCCAGTGGATTCTCTGACGCTGACGAATAATTTCCAGCAGCTGGTTGGTTATCTGCAGCAGAATGAGCCGGGTGGAAGCTGGTATAACTATACCGGACGTCTGTTCTATCAAAACGGATATGGCATGCCGCGTGTCCGTGATTATGCGACTGCGACCTGGAGACATAAAAACTTCAGCCTGACATATATGATGAGCTATACAGGCGGTATGAAGTTTAATGATGGATCCAATGATCTTTCATGCAGTGTTTATGTTTACTGTAAAGTCCCCGGTGTATTTTCGCATGACGTGACAGTGAACTACAATCTGAACAACTGGCAGTTTGAAGCTGGTGTGAATAATATCCTTGATAAGAAGCCGCCGTTTGTGCCGGATGGAACAACAAACACCGCAGTTTCGATGTATGCAGAAGAAATTATCGGACGTTATGTGTTCCTTGAAGTTGGCCGTGTTTTCTGATCGATTTTTTAAAAGGTGATTCCACTTGAGAGAGTGGAATTATATAGATCCCTCACTATCTAATAGTGGGGGATTTTTTTGTATCGGTGAGTGTGAAAAAATATAGGAATGAGAGTTTTTCAATCTCATTTCGATTTGATAAGAAATGCAAACATTTTCATTAAAAAATAATATCGTATACGTAATATAAAATTCGAAAAGGAAAAGTGCCATTTTCGGCTTCCTGTCCGCATGGGAGGTAAGAGTATGAAAGTCTGGGGATGTAGATTATCTCGAAATAGTCTTATATTATTTTCAGGTGTTTCGCTGTTCGCGACTACCGCTCTCGCACAAAATTCCAATGTGGATGTTGCTTATACAAGTAAAAATAAAAAAAGCGATAATCCAACAGTTGATTCAAAAAGCAAGAATAAAAAAACTGAGAAAATTCCAGATTTTTCCAAAGGAAACGAGATTGAAGAATTAACTGTCACAGGGTCGGCTCTGGGTGGTCGGGCAAATCAGAATGCCAACCCTGTTCAGATTATTACGGCTAAACAAATTCATGAAACATCTGCTCTGAATATTGGTGATTATCTGCAGCGTCTGCCATCGATTGGATCTTCCGCGCAGCAGAATACGGAACCCAATGGGGGTGTCGGTATGTCCTGCACTGATATTCGCAATCTTGGAACAAATCGCGTCCTAGTTCTTATCGATGGCAAGCGTCAGGTTCAGACCTTTGGTAATGGTGGTTCCTGCGTCAATCTGAATTCCATCCCAATAGATCAGATATCTTCTGTTGAAATTCTGAAAGATGGTGGTTCAGAACTTTATGGAGCCGATGCTGTTTCCGGTGTGATCAATATTAAACTCAAGCACAACCTGACGGGTGGAGGTGTTGATCTGCGCGGTGGAATCAGTGATCGTGGAGATGGACAACAGGGGCAGATTTCCGCTTATAAAGGTTTTAATTTCGATCATGACAAAGGCAATATAACGCTTTTTGGCTCCTATATGGATCAGTCATCTGTTCAGCAGAAAAACAGAAACTGGGCGCGTAATGTTTGGTTAAATGATCCGGAAATAGGTCAGAGTCCAGGGATGGGCACGTCGTTGACACCTGCTACCCGAGTGATTGATCCAGCAGGAAATTTCAGTCTGATCAGCAATGGAATGGGAGCAGGAATTAATAATTTCCGTGATTATAACAGCACAGACAATTACAATTATGCCCTGCATCAGACGCTGATTACAGGTATACATCGTGGAAGTTTAAGTGGAGACGCGCATTATGCGGTAAATGATCATTTGGATATATATTCCAACGTCAGATATACACATCAGAATGCCAATAACATTATGGCTCCTTTGGGAATAACAGGGGCATCCTATCCGTCGACCTTGCCTTCAAACATTATTCTTCCAACCGGGAATCCATATAATATATGGGATAAGGATGTTGATCTTTACAAGCGTTTCTCTGAATTGGGAGATCGTCGTTTTAGCGAAGCTTATGATACGTGGCAGGTCATCGGTGGCGCCAAAGGACAAATTGTTGGTGATTGGCAATATGATGTCTCGATGACGTATGGAGCATCTCGTTCCAAGCTGCAGACCGAGAATATGCTCAATTATAAGAATCTTATGAATGAGCTGGGTGTCAGTCAGGTTAATCCGGGGGATGCTAATAGCCCTGTCGTTTATGATCCGAGTGTTTGTGTCGCAACTTCCGGATGCAGTCTGGTCGATCCTTTCGAACCATGGTCAGGTCAGGGATTGAATTATATACGGCATACACAAATCGACACAGCGATGTACCAGATGCGTGACTTCAATGCGCGTGTTCATAATAATCATCTGGTCCATATGCCCTATGCGCATGGTGGAGATTTCGGGATTGCCGCAGGTCTGGAGCATCGGAGCGAGCAGGCGAGTTACACGCCTGATGCTCTTGCCGCGAATGGTGATCTGGGAGGTGGATCGTCCTATACCGGTGGTGGTTACAATGTGACTGAAGCCTATATCGAGGGGCGTCTCTCGTTGCTGCATGATACTTTTCTTGCACGTGACCTGACGATCGATGGACAAGGCCGGTGGTCAAATTATAGCACGTTCGGTAACGCCTATAACTGGAAAACCAGTATTAATTGGGCTCCGACAAAAGATATTCGGTTTCGTGCAACGCTTGGGACATCGTTTCGTGCGCCATCGATCTCTGAACTCTATGGAGGTCGGGGGCTGGGTTACTATTCAGGTACGGATCCTTGCGAGGCAGCGTCATCATATGGACAATATGCGGCAAATGTAGCAGCGCGTTGTGCATCCCAAGGGATTAATGTAGCCACATTCAAGAATGCGAACACGGGAACGCTTCCCGAACTGGGAGGAGGAAATCCCAATCTTTCTCCGGAAATCAGCCGAAACTATACAATTGGGACTGTCATCACGCCTCGCTGGATTCCAGGTTTGTCGATTGATATTGATTACTGGCATTATACGATAAAAAATATGGTTGGTACACTGGGTGGGCAGTATATACTTGATGAATGCTATACTGGTCAGAATACGGCTTATTGTAGTTTTGTAGGACAGAGGTCATCGTCGGGACAGCTGACACAGGTGGATACTACTAATCAGAATGTCGGTGGTCTGAGAACAAGCGGTTTGGATTTTGAT
This sequence comes from Acetobacter sp., assembly GCA_012517935.1. Classification (GTDB taxonomy): domain Bacteria; phylum Pseudomonadota; class Alphaproteobacteria; order Acetobacterales; family Acetobacteraceae; genus Acetobacter. The sequence continues at coordinate 5,156 of JAAYUA010000104.1, forward strand.
CTGTCCTACCGTATCAGGATTGATCATCAGAATACGATTTCCATCAGTAATAATTTTCAGCAGCTGATCAGTTATCAGCAACAAAATTATGCAGGAGGCCCATGGTATAACTATGCAGGAAGTCTGTTTTATCTTGGTGGTTCATCAGGTCTGCCACGTGTCCGCGATTATGCTACGGCTACCTGGACGCATGGAGATTTTTCTATGACCTATATGATGAGCTACACAGGAGGAATGAAATATAATGATGGAACGAGTAATATTTCATGCGAACAATATGTTTATTGTTCAGTTCCCGGTGTTTTTTCACATGATCTGACGATCAATTATCGATTTGGACGATGGAATTTCGAAGCAGGCGTCAATAATCTTCTCGATAAGAAGCCACCTTTCGTAGCCAGTGGTTCTGCTAATACAGCTCCAGGTCTTTATGCATCTGAAATTATGGGACGATATGTATTTCTGGATGTAGGTGCAAAATTCTGATTGAGCGTTTTTTGTCGAGAAACTTCTCTTTTTATAGAAAATTTTCCTTGCATTATATAAAC
>JAAYUA010000009.1 GCA_012517935.1 Acetobacter sp.
CAGCGGCGCGATGCATAAATTTCTGACGGGCGGCAGGCTCCGTCTTTGACTGCCGTTTCAATATCGGTGTGTGACAGGGCGTTACACGAGCAGACGATCATTGAACTCGCCTTCAACAGCTTTCAACTGCTCTGTCATCTAGTGCAATTGATAATCTATTGCAACATCGCCCCAGATGAAATTCCATACATGTGAACCGTGCGCTGGATCTTGGCGTGGAGATTCAGTCGGTTACGCGTTCAGGCCTTGTGATGAAGGACTTTTGAAGCTTCTTTCACGATGTTCTGGGTCAGAGGCGTCAGACGTTCAGAGGCCAGGCGATTGGTCTGCCAGAACAGGGCGACATCAAGCGATGTTTCAGGGACAAGTTCGATCAGTTCACCACGCTGGAGATGCTTTCTGACCAGAGGTTCAGGATTCATGCACCATCCCATTCCCGAAAGGCAGGCTTCAACAAAACTTTCGACCGATGGCAGGCAGTGCGTGGGGTAGTCTGTTTCCTGCTTCAGGGTCTGGCGAATCCATAAATCCTGGAGCCGATCTTTCTGACCAAAGATCAGCGCAGGTGCTGAAGCAAGGTTTTCCAGCGTTACGCCCTGACTGAAATGACGTCGCATAAAGTCCGGGCTTGCTGTGGCCAGATAACGCAATGACCCCAAAGGCGTGACATGGCATCCCTGAACCGGCTTTCCAAGCGAGGTCACTGCTGCGAGTACGCGTCCTCGCTTGAGCCATTGAGCCGTATGGTCCTGATCATCCACGGCAATATTCAGAAGATAATCCGAGTTTTTACTGAAGGCGGAAACTGCCTTGATGAACCATGTGGCAAGGCTGTCTGCATTTGTTGCGACATGAAGTGTGACCCTGCGACGTGGTCCATCAGGATCTGCCAGACCCGGAAGGTGGCTGAGCAGATCCTGTTCCAGCATGCTGACGCGTTCGATATGGCGGCAAAGCCACTCTCCCTGAGGTGTTGCCGTGCAAGGAGAGCCCCGCACGATCAGAACCGTGCCAAGGCGCTCTTCCAGATGTTTCACGCGCTGGGAGATGGCTGAGGGCGTGACGTTCAATATCCGGGCTGCTTTTTCGAAACTGCCGGTTTGCGCGATCATGGCGATGGCATGGAGAGAGGAATAATCGAGCATGAGTTTAGCTGTGCTTAATCAACGTTATTACATTTAATTAGACTGATTGAGATGATGTTGGCTATCCCGGCGCCTGAGAAAAGGAGCCGGCAGAATGTTTTCATTGCCTGTTTACATGACCGGTATGACGATGGGGTTCAGCCTGATCATTGCGATCGGGGCTCAGAATGCCTTCGTTCTGCGTCAGGGCTTGAGGCGAGAACATGTCTTTGCCGTGTGTCTGGTTTGTGCTCTGTCTGATGCCGTACTGATCACGGCTGGTGTTGCGCTCCTCCAGCAGCTTCTGGAATTTATGCCCTCTCTGGCTTCAGTGATGCGCTATTTCGGCGCAGCTTTCCTGATTCTCTATGGTGCACGCAGCCTCTATGCAGCCATCAAGGCGGGGAATGACGGACTGAAGGTGGAGAGTGGTGGTCAGACGAGTCTTTCAAAGACAATCATAACCTGTCTGGCTCTGACATGGCTGAATCCGCATGCCTATATCGATGCGGTACTGTTGCTGGGTTCGGTCTCTTCACATTTCCCGGGGCAGGGTGTGGCTTTTGCGACAGGGGCTGTCAGCGCGTCGTTTATTTTCTTTTTCCTGCTTGGATATGGCGCTGGATGGCTGCGTCCCCTGTTTGCAGGACCAATCTCATGGAGGTTGCTGGATACGGTCACGGCGGCCACCATGTGGACAGTGGCCTGGAAATTGCTTTCAGCCGTATAGGGCTGATATCTCTGTTTGAAAGTGACGGCGGTTTTATTGGGTTGCTGTTCTTTCGGCCAGAAGATCCGACATGATGGCGAGCATGGTCGGCATGGGGCAGGGTTTGGTAAGAAGTCGTATATTCTTCAGATCCGCGGGTAAAATCGTGTTGTCTACATGCCCTGAGAGGAAGATGAAGGGAATATCTTCATTTTTGAGAAATTTAGCAAAAGAGAATGAGGTTCCGGATCCAAGATTAAAGTCCAGTAGAACAAGGTCCGGTCGTTGTTTTTGAACGGCTGCCAGAGCTTCTGCCTCACTTGCGACGGAGTGAACAGAAGCTGTTCTTGCTTTTTTCAGAGCATCCTCAATTTCCATGACAATCAGAAACTGATCTTCCACGATCAGGATATTTGTTTCATGCAAGTAAAGCGGCATGCTCTGAATGGGGGCAGGTATGTCATTCGCGAAGTTGAAGGTCGGCGTGGATATCTCCGAGGCTGACTCAACGTAGTGAGATGGTATGACGAACTGGATGAACAATCCTGCTGAACGGAAATCCTGATGGACTGAACCTCCAAGTTCATAAGGAATTGCACCATTGATCAGGGTCGATCCAAAGCCTTTGTGTCTTCTTGAATGTGGCTTCGGTCCTCCTGTTTCCTGCCAGAGCAGGATAAATTGATCCTGCTGTTGATCGAGGTGCCAGTCTATTTTGATTTGCCCACAGGAGACTGAAAGTGCACCATATTTTACGGCATTGGTGGTTAATTCATGAATAACCAGTGTTATAATTGATAATGCCTGACCATTCAGGAACAGGTTGGGGCCGTTCAAGATGACTGTATCATGGGCGGAAATATATGGTCGGAGCTCTGCTTCAAGAAGATGTTTCAGATAACCGCCATTCCCGGATGTGATCAATTGATCATGTGCATAGGCCAACGCATTGAGTCTGCCGCGCAAAATACTGTGTTGCTCTTCTATGGGGCGGTCTTTGGGTGGCGGAGCTGTAAGAAGTGCCTGAACAACTGTCAGAATATTTTTGATCCGATGAGTTAATTCCTGATTTATAAGCTGTTGATGATTTTTCTTTCGTGTTTTGATTGCAATCTGATTTTGGTGATGCATCCCGAGAAGTTCAATGAGTGTCGAACGCAACAAGGCAGCAGTTTCGAGTTCTTCGTCGGTCCATCTGGAACTGTGTCCATACAGTTGTTCTGTCTGTTGTTCTCGCTGACCTGTAAGAGGTCTGTCGATGATTTCGATTTCCTCTTTTCGGAGAAAAACAAGATAGTCTTCTGGTGGTGAAGATATGGGGATGACCAGTGCCCCGGTGATATTTCCGCAATCAGAAGGGTGTTTTTCATCCTGATTGTAGAGGTTGCATGTGTGCCAGATATTATTTGTAACCTGCTTTTGAAATTCATCTATTATTTCATAAAGATATTTGTCGGATAACATTATTCCGGAATGTGACCATTTTCCATCGATTCTGAGAGCAACAGCATCACATGCAATGAAAGGTATAAACTGGTGGAGATGTTGTACCAATTGTGCGGGAAGTTTATTAATTGTTTTCGTGCCGCGTATGAATGAATTAATGAGTGCATGTGTGCTGCGGATTGCGGCAAGACGTGTGGTTCTCAGGATAACCATGATGCGGAGAGAGATGAATTCTCCAAATATTTTTATAATGTTGCGTTCTGAAAGAGAAAGGCGGCATGGATTGATGCTGTGACAGAGAATGCTTCCCCAAATGCGGGAATCAACGATCAGGGAGACATCAAGGCTGGCACGTGCACCCATATATTCGAGGAAAGTGCGATAATCTTCAGTCGGTTCGCGGAACTGGGTTTGCAGAAGCGGTTCGCAGGGCACATTTTTTGAGCAAATGTGGGGGGTGTTTTCAGAATTGATGTCAATTGTGACAAGAGAGGTATTTCGTTTGAAATTTTCTGTGTGATAAAAAGAAATATCTGTAATTATTCGGTGATTGAGAAAACTGTTCATTCCGGGATGGTGTCGTTCTCCGACAATCTTGGCGGATGTATCACCCAGAAATCTGCATACGAGAATACGATCAAAATGAGTAATGCCTTTGAGGAGGCGTGTTGTAATATTAAAAAGTGTTGGAAGATCCGTTATATTTCGTAATCTACCTGTCATCATGTGCAGACGTGAGTGGGCAGTGTTATTTCGTTCTTCCCCGCCAGCCGTTTCGCACTCTATGATGATTTCATCATGGAAAAGACTTATGGTTGCATCGACGCGAGGGCTTTTTTCATGCGGATGACAATTGAAAAGAAGCGCGGGACGCCCGAGTGTTATACCTTCGGATAGAGCGTTTAAGCTTTGATGAATGAATGTGGCATCAAAAATTTCCCGTAAATTTCTTTCAGGAAGTAATCCCGGAATTTTCAGTATGTCGGGAGCATTGGCCGATATGCGCAGAATATCCAGACTGTGTCTGTCGCAGGTCAGGAGACATGTCTCGAAAAGACTATCAGCATGGGCAGGAAAAATTATTTCAGGGGCTAAAATACTATCCGGCATGACGTAGTCGATCCATTGAAGACCGATGATATATTGCCAAATACGGCATGAACGGCATCCTGGTCTTTAAGGATGAGCCTTTCATCAGAATTTTTCTGCACAGATATTTCTGGTATCGAATAAACGGCAGAGTCTATTTTTCTGCACATACCTGCTCTCCAGAGGTTTTTGCGAACATGGGGAAGAGGGTGCTTTCGGGGTTTTCTAAATAAAACTGAATCTTTCGAAAACCGTATTTCATTTAGATGCGAGTTACAATGAAATTGATAATTTATTTAATATGTGACCAAAAAAAAGACACTTTTAATACAAGACTTCAGGCGTCCGGATTTCCTGCTTCAGTCTCCCAGCCCGGACCAACGAAAGCAACGCGGCGGCGTCCGGCGCCATCCAAGCGTAATACTATGACATTTTGCTCTTCCAGCCATGTCAGGGCGCGGCGAGCACGGCCAGTGGAATGTGTACCATATATACGTGCAATTTCCCTATCGGATGGGCAAGGGAGATTTTCCATGGCAGCACGGGCAAGAGTTAACAGGATTGCCTGCATGTCCTCCGGCACGCGGGATGCAATGTCTTCTGCTTCCCGCCATTGCGGTGTTTCTTCGGCTTCAGGAGAAATGCCGCTGCGGGCTGTTGCCAGAGCGCGGCGGAAACTGCGCATGTCCATGGCGTCGCGTCCGAAACCGGCAATCCGGCAGCGCACCAGAAAGTCCTGATAAATTGATGCGGGAGGACGAAAGCCAGCCTCCTCGTCTTCGAGAATTTCGCGCAACAGAGTCGCAAGTGCGTTACGTCGCTCAGCCGGATCCTGATCGGATGTGTCTTCGCTGCTCTGGGTGATGGTTTCGCTGTGTGCGGCAAGAGCTTCGACCAGATCGGGAGATGGCGGACGTCGGGGGCGGGGTGCAACAGGTTCCGGAAGTGGGAGTGGAGCCAGTATCAGATCATGCACGGGCTCTGAAGGAGGTACGAAAGGCATCAGAACGGGGCCGGCAGATCGACTCTCTGTTTCGACGGTGCCGATGCGTATGGTCATGGGGCGTCGGCTCAGGGCGGGACCAAGAGCCATGAACTGACCGCGGGGAAGATCACGAAAAGCTTCTGCCTGACGGCGCTCCATTCCAAGAAGATCGGCCGCGCGGGACATGTCGATATCGAGGAATGTCCGACCCATCAGAAAATTGGAGGCCTCAGCCGCGACATTTTTTGCCAATTTTGCAAGGCGCTGTGTCGCGATGACGCCTGCGAGTCCGCGTTTGCGCCCGCGGCACATCAGGTTGGTCATGGCGCCCAGAGAGGCTCTGCGCGCTTCGTCGGAAACTTCTCCGGCTGCTGATGGCGCGAAAAGCTGCGCCTCGTCCACCACGACCAGAACCGGATACCAGTGAGCACGTGGAGCGTCGAACATGCCGCCAAGGAAGGCAGCAGCACGTTTCATCTGAAGATCGGCATCAAGTCCTTCAAGATTCAAGACAACAGAAGCGCGATGCACGCGCATGCGCTCTCCCGCAGCTTGCAATGCGGCTTCCGTATGATCGGCCGCGTCGATGACAAGATGTCCGTAAACATCCGCCAGACTGACGAAATCACCTTCCGGATCTATGATCGCCTGCTGCACCAGACGCGCCGATTGCTCCAGAAGGCGTCGGAGCAGATGGGATTTTCCTGACCCGGAATTGCCTTGGACAAGAAGGCGGGTCGCCAGCAGTTCGGGCAGATCCATGAACGCCGCAGAACCGCCGGTGATCTCACCGAGAATCAATCGGGATGGATGTGCCGTATGATGTTTTTCAGTGTCAGGGGCTGCTTCCGGGGATGTCATGGCTTGGGCAATACAGGGTCCGGGTAGAAGATTGCAACCAGCGGAGTGCGCCCGTCGCGGCAGCATGACCTGTCGCGAAGCAGGCTTGCAGGAGATAGCCCCCGGTTGGTGCTTCCCAATCCAGCATTTCGCCGCAAGCGAAGATACCGGGGCGGGATCTGATCATGAAATTCTCATCCAGAGCTTCTGATTTGAGACCGCCTGCTGTGGAGATGGCTCTGTCCAGTTGATCCGGCTCTGTCAGAACAAGAGGAAAAGCCTTGAGTAATGATGCGATGTCTTGAGGCGTGCTCGCATGTTGTCCGGATTCCCGCAAAAGAGGAGAGGTGAAGGACGGCATCCGCAAGGCTTTGCGAAGGCGATTGCCAAGACTTTCGCGTGCGCGCACGTCACTCAGTCGCGCAATAATCTGTTCCTTTGTCAGATCGGGACGCAGATCAATGAGGAGCAACGCTTTCCCATCTCGTGCGATGATGTCACGCAGCATGGCTGAAAGCGCATAAATGGCGCCACCTTCAATCCCTCGCTCCGTGATGACGGCTTCTCCACGTGCTGAATGACCTGTGGAGGCCGCAGTGAAACGAGCGTTTTTGAGAGGAGTGCCGGCAAAACGTTCGCGGAACGATTCTGACCAGTCGACGCTGAAACCACAATTCGCTGGTCGTAATGGCGCTATTGACAGACCCTCGGCTTCGAGAATCTCTACCCATTTCCCGTTTGAGCCAAGGCGGGGCCAGCTTCCACCGCCTGTAGCAAGGATGACGATATCGGCTTTCAGGGCCTGTTCTTCTTCCCCGCTGGTTTGCAGGCGCAGGGAACCATCGGGGGTAAAGCCTTTCCACTCTGTTCGCGTACGAAGTTTCACTCCCTGCTGTTCCAGGCGTGTCATCCATGCCCGAACCAGAGGGGAAGCTTTCATTGCGCGCGGGAAGATACGACCGGAGGAGCCTGTGAAGCAGGGTTGCCCCAGTTCTTCCGCCCAGGCGACGACATCTGTCGCAGAGCATGCTGCCAATGCCGGGGATAGCCATGATGCAGCTTCGCCATAACGGCTGATGAAGCGTTCCGGCGTTTCGCTATGTGTCAGATTCAGACCGCTCCGCCCCGCCATCAGAAGCTTTCGTGCCACACTTGGCATGCGTTCGATGACGGTAACGTGAATTCCCGAGGCAGACAGAACCTCCGCAGCAGTCAGTCCCGCTGGACCGCTGCCGATAATGGCGGCCTGAGAAAAGGAAGATGGAAGCATAATGAGACGGATCCGGGAGTGAGGGCTTGGGTCATAAGCACAAAATTGTAATGAAACGATGACGTTTCAAAGAGTATCGGAGCTTTTCGAAGAGGAATGAACATCGTGTTATGGTGACATGATTACAACAGTGTTGCCTAAATAGCATTTCCATATGTTGCTTTGCGTTGCGAAACGTTCACCTGCATGCCAGACCCTCATTTATTACGACGCTTGATTACGTCGAACACGATTGATGGGAAGTTCACTTAACATGAAGTCTGTGCCCTCCTTCACGGGCCGACTGCAGAAGACCGCCGGGGGATTCGTGCCCCGTTCGCTCCTTCTGACAGCAACGGTTCTTGCTTCATCACCGTTGGTATCCGCATATGCGGCAACCACCACGACAGCAGAGACTGCGAAGGCGAAAGTCGCTGCTGGCTCAACGGTCAAGACAACTGTAAACGCAGGTAATACTTCGAAAAAAGCTGTTGTTTCGAACGCTAAAAAAGCCAGTTTCGATGCGTCAGGTTCAAGTGAAAATGTCGTTGTGACCGGTTCAGCGCTGCGTTCTGGGCGATATAACCCGAACCCGGTGCAAATCGTAACAGCAAAGGAAATGCAGCAGACATCCGCAACAACGCTGGGTGACTATCTGCTGCGTCTCCCTTCCATGGGTTCCAGCGGCACGCAGAACACCACACAGAATGGTGGTGGCGGGCTGTCCTGCGCAGACATCCGTAACCTTGGTTCAAGCCGCACGCTGGTTCTGATTGATGGCAAGCGTATGGTTCAGACGATGTCGAGCAGCGGTTCTTGCGCCGATCTGAATAATATTCCGTCCGACATGATCCAGAGCGTCGAAATCCTGAAGGATGGTGGCTCTGAACTTTATGGTGCTGATGCTGTTGCTGGCGTCATCAACATCAAGCTGCGTCATGATCTGCAGGGTGGAAACATCACGGCACGTGGTGGCATTACCGATGTGGGTGATGACAGGACTGGTAAGATTTCTGGTCGCTATGGCTTCAACTTCGACCATGGCAAAGGCAACGTGACGGTCTATGGTCAGTATATGACCCAGGGCGGCATCCTGCAGAAAGACCGTGGGTATCTGTCCAATCCGTGGACACAGAACACTGCGATTGGTGACAGCCCGCTTTACGGCTCAGGCTACTCCTCCGTTTCGCGTATCATTACGGC
>JAAYUA010000105.1 GCA_012517935.1 Acetobacter sp.
ATGCATTTTTTCAGCGATCTGAACCGTGTTGAGTGCTGCGCCTTTGCGGAGATTGTCCGAAACGCACCAGAAGGCGAGGCCATTGGCAACAGTCGGATCGATACGCAGGCGGGAAACGTAGCTGGCATCTTCGCCCACGCAGTCGATTGGCGTCACGTAACCGCCATCATCACGTTCATCGAACAGAATAACACCTTCTGCTTCACGAAGAGCGTCACGCGCCTTCGCCAGATCGACAGGCTTCTCGAATTCGACGGCCAGAGACTCGGCGTGACCAATGAATACCGGAACACGGACACAGGTCGCCATGACCGCAATATCCGGATCAAGGATCTTGCGTGTTTCAACGGCCATTTTCCATTCCTCCTTGGTCGATCCGTCCTGCATGAAACGGTCGATCTGTGGAATGCAGTTGAAAGCGATCTGCTTCTGGAACTGTTCAATTTTTGGCGGATCGCCAACGAAGCTGCCTTTGGTCTGCTGGAACAGCTCGTCCATACCTTCCTTGCCGGCTCCGGCAACGGCTTGATAGGTCGAGACAACAACGCGCTTTATGGTGAACAGGTCATGGAGCGGTTTCAGTGCCACAACCATCTGGATGGTGGAGCAGTTTGGATTCGCAACGATGTTCCGTCTGGCTTTGAGAAGCGCCTGCGGATTAACTTCGGGGACAACCAGTGGAACATCCGGCTCCATACGAAAATGTGATGTGTTGTCGATGACGACACATCCTGCCTTTGCGGCACGTGGAGCGTGAATGGCAGAAACGGCAGCGCCGGGGGAAAACAGTCCGACGTCCCATCCGGTGAAGTCGAAGTCTTCAAGATTGCGAACTTTCAGCGTCTTGTCACCAAAAGACACTTCACGACCGGCCGAACGCGCTGAAGCCAGAGCGACAATATCATCTATCGGAAAGCCGCGTTCAGCTACCGTTTTAAGAATTTCGCGCCCTACCGCTCCGGTCGCGCCGGCGACTGCAACCTTATAACCCATTTCACACCTCTGTTTCGAAGGTGCGACATTTAGACGATTCTGGCGTTGATTGGAAATCAGGCGACGGCTTTCGGCATTTTCCCGTGCTCAGGAGCGGTGAAATGGAATGAGAGATGTGCATCCATCAGTGCCTGCAGATTCATGCTCTGAACTACACAAGGAGGCGTTTTGGGAATGGTGAGATTTAGGAAATGCAGCATTCTTCTGCTGGGAACCGTGGCTATCTTTGCCGATATGCCGTGGTCGATGGCTCAATCTGCCGGGCAGGAAGATGGAGGAGCGAAAACGATTCCTCTTGCATCCGTTGGATCAGGCAATGCGGTGGGTGTGCTTGAATATTGTGTGGCGAACGATCTTTTGCCGGGATTGCAGCGCAATGCGGCCCAGAGCACTCTGAATGCGCTGAATGGGCATACGGACCCGAAGGCTCAGCCGGGCTATAGTTCAGGGCGTATCGGTATGCTGAAGGTCGATGGCAGTCCGGTTAAGGTCCTGTCGTCTCTCAGCAGAGATCAGGGCGTGAAAATATGTGGTGATGTTCTGGAGAAGGTCCGCGCCATTCGTTAGGCAGCAGATATAAAAAAACCCTTGGAGCCGAAACTCCAAGGGTTGAAATCTGAGGATCAGAGTTTCTCGACCTGATTATATTCGAGATCAACCGGAGTTGAGCGTCCGAAGATCGAAACGCTGACCTTGAGGCGGCTTTTCTCTTCATCGACTTCTTCAACAACACCGTTGAAGGAGGTGAAGGGACCGTCTGCGACCCTGATCTGCTCGCCAACTTCGAAGCTGATGGCAGCGCGGGGACGTTCGACGCCTTCCTGAGCCTGCTTCATGATCCGTTCGGCTTCAGATTCGGGAATCGGGCTGGGTCTGTTTTTGGAACCGAGGAAGCCGGTGACCTTCGGTGTATCGCGCACCAGATGCCATGCTTCGTCGGTGAGCTCCATTTTCACCAGAACATAGCCTGGGAAAAACTTACGCTCCGTATTGATTTTCTGCCCACGGCGGACTTCGACAACATCCTCTGCCGGGACAAGAACCTGATCAATGTGATCTGAAAGCCCTTTCTGGGCTGCCTGTTCCATGACGTGACGGGCGATTTTCTTTTCAAAGCCCGAATAGACATGGACAACGTACCAGCGTTTGGCCATCGCGTTTATTAGCCTCCCAGACCGAAAAGCGTCCGAACGCCGAAGCCGATCAGCTGGTCGACGCAGAAGAAGAAAAGAGAGGTGAAGGCAGCCATTCCGACGACGGCACCCGTCGTTGTCAGGGTCGCGCGACGACCGGGCCATGTAACCCGTTTAGCTTCTGCCCGCACATCCTGCAGGAATTTCACCGGACTGAACGCCACCTGAACCCCTTGAGTCTTGTTAATGCCACATAACAGATAAAAACCCACTGTAAGCCGGAAAAGACCGACTTTGTGAGTCATTGACGATTCTACTGCACCTGAATTCCGCACCTTGGCGACAGATGATCTGACGCGGCCCGGTTGGAGCCATGCATCAGGGACATCTGGCAGGGGTGGAGGGTCTCGAACCCACAACCTCCGGTTTTGGAGACCGGCACTCTAGCCAATTGAGCTACACCCCTGCGGAGGTCTCTTATTCCTCTTCAGAACAGATCCTGAGTGGACTGTTGCTGTCGAGGGACGCGACACGAACCCGGCGCAGGAGGCGGAAGAAATAGCGAAGAGAGAGGAAAGTCAAGTGCCAAGATGCTCTGAATGCATGAAAAGATAGAAAATTTCTGAAATTGATTGTGGGGGGGTTGCCCTGCATGTGCGAACTGGATATAGAGCCGCTCAGAGAGTGCGGGCGTAGCATAGTGGTAATGCAGTAGCCTTCCAAGCTTCTTAGGAGGGTTCGATTCCCTTCGCCCGCTCCATCATCCCCCAAAAAATATCCTGATATGTGACTGTTTCTGCGGTCGTAGTGCGTTTGCGGTTTGGCCAGATTCGCACGATCGTGAAGCTGAAGCTTTCCAGAATTTTGCATGGCGTTAATTTTGCGTGTTCCCCCACTCTTATATCGTGGAAGCAGGAAGCTGTTTTCTGTATCAGGATCATTGCATTTCGCCCCGTTCTTTTGTCTGCGGAAATTTGCCGGTTCCCCGGTTTCTTGCCGTTGCGTATGGTGCGATGCCATGCTAGACGCCGCGCATGATTCGGGACCTTGATCTCCCGTCTGCTCCGGACGAATAATCTGTCCATGCGTTAATCCGCAGGACAGGTTTCAGTAAGAAGAAGGAAACAGCCGAGAGTGGCTCCTGCCGTTACGACATCCCGGACGAGCGCCGCGACTGCTGGCCTTCCGGGGCGCTATGCCGCCGCGCTTTATGAGCTTGCTGCCGAGCGTATGAATCTGGATGAGGTTCTGCCGCAGGCGGAAGCCCTCGCGAGACTTATCGATGAATCTCCGGAACTGCGTGTTGTCCTGAAGGACGTGCGTCTGGACATTCAGAAGCAGCAGGCTGCGATGTCAGCTATTCTGCAGGCTCAGGGAATGGGCAAGCTCATTTCTGACTTCGTAGGTGTCGTAATTCGTAATCGTCGTCTTTCTGATCTTCGTCAGATTCTTGCCGCTGTCGCGGCTATCGCTGCGAAGAAGCGTGGAGAGATTGAGGCTGAGGTCATCAGTGCCCAGCCGCTTTCCGTTGCGCAGCGCGCCGGCGTGCAGGGCAAGCTTGCCGAAGCCGGTTATTCTTCTGTTCATATCGTTGAGAAAGTCGACCCCTCCATTCTTGGCGGACTGGTGGTGCGTGTCGGACCCTGGCTCTTCGATAATAGTCTTCAGTCCCGCCTTGTTCGTCTGCATTATGCCATGAAGGGAGCCGCGTGATGGAAATCCGTCCCGCAGAGATTTCAGAGATTCTCAAGAAGCAGATTGCTTCCTTCGATACGGAAAGCGAAGTTGCCGAGACCGGTACCGTTCTGACGGTCGGCGATGGTATCGCGCGTGTCTACGGACTGCAGAATGTTCAGGCCGGTGAGCTGGTCGAGTTCCCGTCCGCTGGCCTTAAGGGCATGGCGCTGAACCTTGAGAACGACAATGTTGGTGTTGTTGTTTTCGGTTCTGACGTTGATATCCGCGAAGGTGATGTTGTCACCCGCAGCGGCAAGGTCGTTGAAGTTCCGACCGGCAAGGCTCTTCTTGGTCGCGTTGTTGACGCCCTGGGTAATCCGATTGACGGCAAGGGTCCTCTGGGCGCTGTCGAATATCGTCGTGCGGAAGTCAAGGCGCCTGGCATTATGCCGCGTCAGTCCGTCAGCGAGCCGATGCAGACAGGCATCAAGGCGATTGATGCTCTGGTGCCGGTTGGACGTGGTCAGCGCGAACTGATCATTGGTGACCGTCAGACGGGTAAGACAGCGATCATCGTTGACACCATTCTGGCGCAGAAAGAGGTTAATGCACGTGGAGACGAGAAGTCTTCCCTGTATTGCATCTACGTTGCTGTTGGTCAGAAGCGTTCGACTGTCGCTCAGCTTGTTCGCACGCTGGAAGAGCGTGGCGCGATGGAATATTCCATTGTTGTCGCCGCAACGGCTTCCGATCCTGCTCCGATGCAGTATCTGGCGCCTTACGCCGGTTGCGCAATGGGCGAATTCTTCCGCGACAACGGCATGCACGCCCTGATCGCGTATGATGATCTGTCCAAGCAGGCTGTTGCTTATCGTCAGATGTCACTGCTGCTGCGTCGTCCGCCGGCACGTGAAGCTTATCCGGGTGACGTGTTCTATCTTCACTCCCGTCTGCTTGAGCGTGCGGCGAAGATGTCCGATGCGCACGGTGGCGGCTCTCTGACGGCGCTGCCAGTCATTGAAACGCAGGCTGGTGACGTTGCTGCATACATTCCGACGAACGTGATTTCGATCACCGACGGTCAGATCTTCCTTGAGACGGATCTGTTCTATCGTGGCATTCGTCCTGCTGTGAATGTCGGCGGTTCTGTGTCGCGTGTTGGTTCTGCTGCGCAGATCAAGGCGATGAAGCAGGTTGCTGGCAAGATTAAGCTGGAACTGGCCCAGTATCGTGAAATGGCTGCGTTCTCGCAGTTCGCTTCTGATCTGGACCCAGCAACCCAGAAGCAGCTTGCTCGTGGTGCACGTCTGACCGAGCTTCTGAAACAGCCTCAGTCTTCTCCGCTGTCGGTTGAGGAGCAGGTGATTGTTCTGTTCGCAGGCACACGTGGCTTCCTTGATGAAGTGGCGGTTGATAAAGTTGTGGCCTGGGAAGCGAAACTTCTGGCCGAGCTGCGTACGACCGAAATCGATCTGATTGCGACACTTCGTAAGGATCGTCAGATTTCGAAGGATGGCGAAGTAAAAGTCATCGAATTCCTTACGGCCTTCAACAAGCGCTTTGCTGGTTAAGTCGCGGATCGGATCTGATGCCCTCTCTCAAGGAACTTCGCGCCCGGATCACCAGCGTCAAATCGACGCGCAAGATCACGAGCGCTATGAAAATGGTGGCTGCAGCCAAGCTGCGTCGTGCACAGCTCCATGCGGAGGCGGCGCGTCCTTACGCTGACGCCATGCGCCGCATGCTTGCTGAACTGGCGGGCTCCATGACCGGGCGTGAGGGTGTCCCCCAGCTTCTTGCTGGGACGGGTGCTGATCGCGTCCATCTTCTGATCCCGGTCACAAGTGACCGCGGTCTGGCTGGCGGTTTCAATTCGAACGTCAACCGTACCACCCGTCAGACGATCCGCCGTCTTCAGGCCGAAGGAAAGACAGTCAAGCTGCTTCCTGTTGGCCGCAAGGGTGCTGATTTTCTTGCGCGTGAGTTCGCGGACCTGATCATTGATCGGTTGCCCGGCGGCTCAGGCAAGGAAATTCCTTTTTCTGCTGCCGGTGATCTTGGCGATAAGATCGTCAGCATGTTGCAGAATGGCGAATTTGACGTCTGCACGGTGATCTATAACCGTTTCCGCAATGTGATGTCCCAGGTGCCAACGCATCTGCAGATGATTCCGCTGGAGCTGGATGCTGCAAACAGCAATGCAGCAAAAGCGGATCCGGATGCGGCGCAGTATGAATTCGAACCTGGCGAGGAAGAGCTTCTCCAGAAGCTTCTCCCCCGCAATCTACAGGTTCAGCTTTATGCTGTGATGCTTGATTCTGCTGCTGGTGAGCAGGGCGCGCGCATGACGGCCATGGACAATGCCACGCGTAATGCGGGCAAGGCCATTGATCGTCTGTCGCAGAAGTACAACCGTACGCGTCAGGCCAACATCACCAATGAACTCATGGAAATCATTTCGGGTGCCGCCGCCGTTTAACGGAGGCCCTGACCTGTTTTCTGTTTCTTTCGATCGTCCCTGTCCGCAGGAGCTGACCAAATGTCGGATACCATGACCCAGACCACGGCCCCTGCGGCCTCCAGCAACAATGTCGGCCGCATCACACAGATTCGCGGTGCCGTTGTGGATGTGCAGTTTGAAGGCGAACTGCCGAAAATCCTGAACGCACTGAACATCAATTTTGAAGGCAGCAAACTGGTTCTTGAGGTTGCTCAGGAAATCGGTGAGCACGAAGTGCGCTGCATTGCCATGGACACGACCGATGGTCTGGTTCGCGGCATGCCGGTCGAAGACACCGGTGCACAGATTTCTGTTCCGGTTGGTCCGGGCGTTCTCGGACGCATCATGAACGTCACTGGCGAAGCCATTGATGAGAAGGGCCCGATCCGCAGCCAGATGAGGGCTCCGATCCATCGTGAAGCCCCTTCTTTTGAAGAGCAGGCTGCTTCTGCCGAAATTCTTGTCACCGGCATCAAGGTTGTCGATCTTCTGTGCCCCTATCTGAAGGGCGGCAAGATCGGTCTGTTCGGTGGAGCAGGCGTTGGCAAGACCGTTATTATTCAGGAACTGATCAACAACATCGCAAAGGCGCATGGCGGTGTATCCGTTTTCGCCGGTGTTGGTGAGCGTACCCGTGAAGGTAACGACCTGTATTACGAAATGCAGGATGCGGGCGTCATCAAGGTTGCTGAAGACGGCAGCACAGA
>JAAYUA010000106.1 GCA_012517935.1 Acetobacter sp.
GAGAGAGGTTCCGACGCCCCAGACGCCCCCCAATGCAATACCGAACAGGGTGCGTAGCACCAGAAAAGTTGTGACATTTGGAGAAAAGGCCGAAGCCGTTTCGACCAGTGAATAGGCGATGATGGTCCAGATTAGAATTGGTTTGCGCCCATAACGATCGGCTGCCGATCCACAGATATAGGCACCGAGGGGACGCATGAGCAGTGTCAGCGTTGGAGCGAGCAGAATTGTTTCAATCGAAACATGAAAGCTGCTGGCGACGTTATCCAATGTGAATAGGACAATGAAGAAATCGCTGGCATCAAGCATCCAGGCCAGAAAGGAAGCGGCGATAACATGTCGTGCTGTTGCAGTGTCTTTACGGTCCAGCGTCGGAGCAGGATGATTCATTGGGAATCCTTTTTTCCGTATTTCTGGCATATTTCCCGTCAGTGACACTAGGTACAGAGTGCCCGGTTAGCGGTTTTGTTAACTGCGCAAAACTGCTCGTCGACAGGGAAAGCAAGTAGAAAAACGCGATTTCTGACGATCTATCAATGAACCACGCCATCGTGCGGGATGCCGTTCAGGCTTTGATAATGATTTGATCGCTGTTTGGGTGGTCAATGCGTGATGAAAGGAACTCATCTCCGGATGATCACGGACGAATCGAGGGACAACTCATTCTGTCCCTCTCCCCGTCCCCAGCATTTTCCTTTCCAGATAAGGTTGCCGGAGGCGGGAATCTTCAATCCGAGATGAGGTCAGATGATCTCAAACAGACCTTCGACTTCGACAGCAGCGTCCAGAGGAAGAGAAGGAACTCCAACCGTGGAGCGTGCATGACGTCCTGCATCTCCGAAGACTTCGACAGCGAGGTCGGAGGCTCCATTCATGACGGCTGCATGCTTCGTGAAAGATGGCTCGCAGGCGATGAAGCCGCCAAGACGGACAACTTTCGTGACTTTACCAAGATCACCGACGGCTGCCTTGATCTGAGCGATAAGGTTGATCATGCAGAAGCGCGCTGCCAACGCACCCGTTTCTTCGTCAACGGAGCCACCGAGCTTGCCTGTTGCGACCAGTTTTCCGTCCCTGAGCGGCAACTGACCGGAAACAGTGATCAGATTTCCAGAGCGAACCCATGAGACGTAATTCGCGACAGGAACAGCCGGAACCGGCAGGTTAATTCCAAGAGCAGCCAGGCGATTTTCAGGTGTTTCAGACATCGTGGGAACCTTTTGAAGGAGATTGGGAACAAAGAGCAGAGACGCAGATCAGATCGTGCTGGCGCTTTCCAGCAGAGCATCGACATCTTCCGTTCTGGTATCATAACCACAGACAAGACGAATGAGGACGCCCTCCAGTCCGGATGGCGTATCCCAGCGATAGAAACCGAAGCCTTCAGCTTCAAGATGCTGCGCAAGAAGATCCGGTAGAACTACGAACACTTCGTTGCTTTCCGTCGCCCATGGCAGGATGACGCCGGGAATCCGGGCAAGTCCGCTGGCCAGCCGGGTTGCCATGGCATTGGCCTGTCCCGCATTCCTCAGCCAGAGATCATTGTCGAACCAGGCAAGAAGCTGTGCGCTGATATAGCGTTGCTTGGACCAGACGTGGCCACTACGTTTCAGGCGCTGCCCCATATTTGCAGCACGCGTCGGATCGAACACAACCATGACCTCAGCCGCCATGGCCCCATTTTTGGTCGCGCCCAAGGACAGAATATCGACGCCGCTTTTCCACGTCGCTTCCGCAGGGGAGCATCCAAGCGTCACGAGAGCATTGGAAAAACGGGCACCATCCATATGCACACCGAGACCGGAAGAGCGGGCTTGGTCGGTCAGTTCACGTATATGCTCAATGGAATAGACGGTGCCCCATTCGGTTGCCTGCGTGATGCTCAGCGCAGATGGCACATTGTCATGTGGACGGCTGAAATCGCGTTTTCCCAATGTCTGTTGCAGCGTTTCAGGCAGAATACGACCATCTGGAGAAGAGAGCGGCTGTAATTTCGCGCCTCCGGTCAGGAATTCCGGTGCGCCACATTCATCGTTGAGAATATGGGCGCTTTCATCGCAGAAAATCACTCCCCACGGTGGGCAGAGCGTGCTGAGCGCTATGGCGTTGGAAGCAGTCCCGGTTGTCACCGGGAAGATTTCCGCATGGTCGTTTTCAAAAACGGTGCGGATTTTTATGCGTAGATGTTCCGTCCATGGGTCTCCCCCATAGGATGGAACCGAGCCTGAACTGGCAGCAACAAGAGCTTCCATGATTTCAGGACAGGCCGGTGAGACATTGTCGCTGGCGAAATTCCTGCGTATCTGTTCCATAATACTCGTCCGCTCCTGAAGACGTCATATGTTTTCGGGGCAACCGTTCCCTTCAACAGGAAGAGCCTGATTACCCCCGATGTCTGAGCAAACCTCACCCGAAACATCCGAAATCCGCAACCCTGGCTCGGAAAATGCTTCTTCCGAACGTGGGCGTTTGATCGATGGAAAAGCGTTTGCCGCAGGCCTGACGCAGAGTACGGCCGAACATGTGAAGGATTTCTACAGTCGCCATCATGTGACTCCGGGACTGGCGGTGGTTCTGGTCGGGAACGATCCGGCCAGTGAGGTCTATGTCCGGAACAAGGCGCTTCAGACCCATCGTGCGGGAATGCGTTCCTTCATGCACATGTTGCCGGAGACGACGTCGGAAGAGGAGCTTCTGGCGTTAATCGCTCGTCTGAACGTCGATCCGGAGATTCACGGGATTCTCGTGCAATTGCCATTGCCGGCACAGATTGATCCTCGTCGGGTGACCAATGCTATTGCTGCGGACAAGGATGTCGATGGCCTTGGGGAATCAAACACGGGGCGTCTTGCGCTGGGCACCCCGGGGCTTGTGCCCTGCACGCCTCTCGGATGCCTGCTTCTGCTGAAATCCGAACTCGGAGACAATCTGCGTGGAATGCATGCCGTGATCGTTGGCGCTTCCAATCTTGTGGGCAAGCCGATGGCTCAGCTTCTTCTGATTGAAGGCTGCACGGTTTCGATCGCGCATATCGACACGCGTGATCCTGCGTCTCTTGCCCGGCAGGCCGATATTCTGGTCGTTGCGACGGGCTGTTCCGGACTGGTGAAAAAAGATTGGGTGAAACCCGGAGCGACGGTCATTGATGTAGGGATTACCCGCGTGCCGACGGCATCGGGAAAAACCCGTTTGGCCGGAGACGTCGCTTTTGATGAGGTTGCGCCGGTGGCGGGACGGATCACGCCAGTTCCTGGTGGCGTCGGCCCCATGACGATCGCCTGCCTGCTAAGGAATACCTTGCAGGCGGCCAGAATACAGCTTGAAGGTGAAAGCCGTATCTGAAAATCATCAGCATGACCGGCCCGTGAAGAATATGCTCTTTTCCACGGGTCGGTGAGTCTTCAGCGTATTCCGCCGTTAGCGATTGATCCGGCGACAACTGCGGAAATGATGCCCGTAGCGATGGCGGTCAACAGGAACTGATTGCCTGTATTCACCCAGCGATAGCCCGGTGGAGGCGCATAGAGTCCTGGGCGTCCTTGCCAGTCGTTAACCCAGGGATCCCCACCATAATAGCGGTTTCCGGGTCTCCAGACAGGTCCGGCAAAGCGCGGAGGTGGCATGGGAGCTCTTCTGTTATAGCCCCCGCGTCCGGGAGGAGGCCCTGGTGGTTGCTGATATCCTCTCCCGCCACCGTTGTTCCAGTTACGTCCCGGCGGTCCATTCCCCCCAGGCTGGGCGGAAGCAAAGACCGGGGTCAGGCAGAGTATGGCGCTCATGAGCAGAGCAGTCCGGCCTGTTTTCACGTTAGTTTCTCCGCTTTCTGGAGAGCATTTCTCGACAGATTCTCTGTCGAATGCTGCACCCCAATAGTCATGGCATCTGTTGTAACATTCAAATCATGACATTTTTTTGTTATGTCCGCGAGTGTGCTGATTTGCCATGTTTTCCTTGATCCGTGGAAAACAGATTTTTATCCGTCTCAAAAAACATTCTGAAAAAACGCATATTGGATGCTTGGCATTGCCTCTGGAATGCTTGCGCACATGGATCATAAAGGGGAATGGAGCGGAGGAAATCGGCCTCTATGATCAGTGTCATGCAGAGTTCACGGAGCTTGCAGTATTTTCCATTCCGACGTTGGTAACGCGGCAAGAGGTAGTTGATCCATCGACCAAGAACGATCTGTCGAGCGGTCATGCTTTCATTGCTGTTTCGGGTGAGAAAACCAAGGCCGGGTGTTTGAGGCAAGTCTGCCTTGATTCTGTTCAGAAAATCCTTGCGAATGTCATGATCAAGCCAGGCTGAGGATTGAAACAGGACAGGCTGCAGATTTTCCTTTCCGAAAACACGACTCCATTTTGAAAACATGGAATAATAATCATAATAATGCAGATCATGAGTCTGCCCCTCGGCAAAGTCATGGAAAGAGCGCGTATCTCCAGCCTTGATCGCCGTACTATACAGGCTCAGACGCAGAGAAGACTGTTCCCGGAAATAGCATATCACGGTGATTTTTCTGAAAATTGTGTGCAGAAACGAGTAAAGCTTTTCTATATCTTCTTCATTTTGCAGACGGCTATGGAAATGTTCAGAACTGATTATAATAGCTTCGTGATTTTCCTTTAAATAACCTATTTCTTTAATGAAATTCTCTTTGAAATCAGCATCAAAAATTTTTCGTTCTTCGTGTGTGGAAATATGTTTGTCATGATAGAAATCATCGATACTGTTCTGAAACAGGGCACATAATGCGCGGTTGTTATATCTTCCCGCAGTCTCACTCAGAGCTATGCCCTGCTCCGACAAGAATTGTCGATTTTCATAGAGCCATAGCTGCAAAGTTGTTGAAGCGGTTTTTTCCGTACCGATATGTAAGAAACATTCCATTACCAGTCATCTTGTTCCTGCGAAAACCTTCTGTGTCAGGAACAGGACTTATGCTGGTTAAGGTAGGAATAGAACCGCTTGTGTAATAAACATACAATTTATTACAGGCCGGATACTTTCAGGGAGTGTCTCGCTCCAGTTCCAACAGCCAGAGCTTGTCATCGACGCCCCCATCTCCGGAATATCCCCCCAGACCATTAGCTGCGACAACACGGTGACAGGGGATCAGGATGGGGATTGGATTGCGTCCAACAGCTTGTCCAACAGAACGGGCTGAACCCCCGACACGTTCTGCGACCTGACCGTATGTCATGGTTTGTCCCGCTGGAATGGTCAGAAGAAATGCCCAGATTTTCTTCTGATAATCGGTGCCCCACGGAGCCAGAGGGAAAGGGAAAACGCCCTCGGGCTTATCAAACCATGCATCCAGCCAGTCGCGTGCTTGCGTCAGCAGGGGTGTTTCTTCCTGATCGCGCCCTCGGCCCCAGTCGAGAGCGACAATAGTGCCATCATCCTCGGACAATGTGAGCGGACCGAGAGGTGAATGCATGGAAAGCTGGGGCATTGAATTCCTGTCTGTTAGAAAGAGAGCGGATTGTAGTATGTGCAGGACAGGCAGGATAGGACAATCGCCGGGCTTGTGAAGCTGTCCGGTTGAATGGTCGCGCAGGAGAAGAGTGAAATGAACGGGAGCAGCGCAGACAGAGTGATTTTTGCGCTGGCTTCGGGCGTTGAGCGTGCGGCGATTGCTGTCATGCGGGCAAGCGGATCTGGAGCAGCGAACGTCCTGATGCGCTTGTGTGGAGGGCTTCCATCGCCGCGCAAGGCCGCTCTGCGCAGCTTGTGGCGGAATGCTGATCTTCGGGATGAAAAACTGGATGAGGCTCTGGTGCTGTGGTTCCCCGGACCTGCGAGCTATACCGGAGAAGATAGTTTTGAACTGCATCTTCACGCAGGGCCGGCCGTTATCGATGCGGTTTCGGATGCGCTTATTGCCGCAGGTGCGCAACCAGCCTTGCCTGGTGAATTTACCCGGAGAGCATTCGTCAACGGGCGTCTGGATCTGATTGAAGCCGAGGGCATTTCTGATCTGATTGAAGCCGAAACCGATGCGCAACGACGGCAGGCGCTTGCGCAGCTTGGTGGTGAACTCAGCTCGGTTTATGAAGACTGGGCAGCGCGTTTGCGTGTCGTTGTCGCACGACAGGAGGCCTTGATCGATTTCCCGGACGAGGATCTTCCCCCGGAAGTTGAAGCTGCCATTCTGGATGAAATTGCCAGCCTGCGTGATGAAATGATGGCGCATCTTGAAGATGGCAATCGGGGCGAGCGTATCCGGCGTGGACTGACCGTAGCCATTTCCGGGCCGCCAAATGCAGGAAAATCGAGTCTGCTCAACTTTTTTTCAGGTCGGGATGCTGCGATCGTTTCTCCGATGGCGGGAACGACGCGGGATGCGATCGAGGTTCCGGTTGTGATCGCCGGAGTGAAGGTCACACTGATCGACACTGCAGGTTTGAGGGAAACTGCGGACCCTATCGAGGCTGAGGGCGTAAAACGCGCCTTGTTTCACGTGAAACAGGCCGATATGCGGATCAGTATGTTTGAAGCCGGAACTGTTCCTGATGGAATGCTTCCGGATACGCTGCTTGTGTGCAACAAGACGGATCTGCATCCGGCACCGGGATATGTCGAGGGGAAGCCTGTCGTTGGCATCAGTCTTGCGACAGGAGATGGTTTGCAGAAATTGCGGTCGTTGATCGAGGCTAAAGTCACGGCGCTGATTTCCGGTCGTGGCGGTGCTCCACTTACGAGGGCACGGCATCGTTCGGCCGTAACAGATGCTTCGGCGTGTCTCGATCGTGCATTGCGACAGGACTGGCCTGAAATGCGTGGAGAGGAATTGCGGGTCGGGTTGCGTGCTCTTGGACGTCTGACCGGAGCCGTGGGGGTGGAGGATTTGCTGGATATCGTGTTCGGTCAATTCTGCATCGGGAAATAGGAAGGTAACGGACAGCGGTCATGACGACAGACTTCGATGTGATTGTGGTGGGTGGTGGACATGCCGGTTGTGAAGCCGCTGCGGCTTCGGCCAGGTGTGGCGCGCGCACACTGCTGCTGACGCATCGGCAGGATACGATCGGAGCCATGTCCTGCAATCCTGCGATCGGTGGGATTGGCAAAGGGCATCTGGTCCGTGAGATCGATGCGCTGGATGGGATTATGGGACGCGCGGCTGATGCGGCTGGCATCCATTTCAAATTGCTGAACCGCTCCAAAGGTCCGGCCGTCCATGGCCCACGGGCGCAGGCTGATCGCGGACTTTATCGGAAAGCGGTGCAGAATGCGCTGGAGCAGACATCCGGCCTGACCATCATCGAAGGTGCGGCAGGTGATCTGATCACCGATTCATCGGGGCATGTTCGTGGGGTCGTGTGTGAAGACGGTCGGAGATTCGAAGCCGCGGCTGTCGTCCTGACAACCGGAACGTTCCTGAGGGGCACGATCCATATAGGTCTTGAAAGTTCTCCCGCAGGACGTGTTGGAGAGGCTCCGGCAAATGCACTTGGCGCACGGATGGATGCGCTTGGTTTGCCGATGGGTCGGTTGAAAACAGGGACGCCAGCGCGGTTACTGAGAAGCAGCATTCGTTGGGAGGACCTTCAGGAAGATCCCGGCGATACAGTCCCTGATTTATTCAGCCGCATGAGCGAGCGTGCATCCAATCGTCTGATTTCCTGTCGTATGACGGCGACGACGGAAGAGACGCATGCGATCATTCGCGAGCATATTCATTTGTCGGCTGTCTATGGCGGGGCGATTGCCGGACGTGGTCCGCGTTATTGTCCGTCGATTGAAGACAAGGTGGTTCGCTTTGCGGAAAAGACATCGCATCAGATTTTCCTTGAGCCGGAGGCTCTGCCGGAAAATGATGGTGGCGAACTGATTTATCCGAACGGAATTTCCACATCACTTCCTGCGGATGTTCAGGAACGGATGCTGCGATCCATTCCCGGTCTGGAGCAGGTGACGATCGTGCGTCCCGGATATGCGGTTGAATATGATTATGTTGATCCTCGCGCCCTGGATCCAACGCTGGAATTGCGTGCATTGCCCGGTCTGTTTCTGGCCGGACAGATCAATGGCACGACGGGATATGAGGAAGCCGGAGCGCAGGGGCTTCTCGCAGGCATTAATGCCGCGCGCCGGGCCGATGGTTCAACTCCGGTCACGATCGATCGTGGGCAGGGCTATATCGGCGTCATGATTGATGATCTGACGACACAGGGCGTCAGTGAACCATATCGTATGTTCACGTCACGGGCAGAATATCGACTGACCCTGCGGGCCGATAATGCAGATCTGCGTCTCACGCCGGAAGGTCTGAAATGGGGATGTGTTGGTCCGGAACGGGCTGCCATCTTCAACCGGGATCGTGACATGATCGAGCAGGCTGTCACGCGTGCGGACACGGAAACATGGACTCCGGGAGAGGTTGCGGCGGCGGGAGTGCATGTTGCGCAGGATGGACGGCGACGGACATTGACCGAAGTGCTTGCCGCAGGAGCAGATGAAGCTGTTGCGATCAACCTGGCTCCTTGGTTCGGTGAATTGTCGCCGCGTGTTCGACTGCATGTGCAGACAGAAGCCCGTTATGGTGGATATCTTGCGCGGCAGACACGGGAAATCAAACAACTCACAGCAGAAACCGCAATTGCTGTGCCTCCTGATTTTGATTTTTCATCGGTTGGCGGACTGAGTAACGAAATGAAAGAGCGATTTGATCGTGCCCGTCCGGCAAGTTTCAGTGCTGCGCAAAGAATTCCGGGAGTGACACCATCAGCTCTGATGGCGCTTCTGGGACGTCTTCGTCAGATGGACGCAGCATGAGCGCAGGGAATGTAACGGCTGTTTCACGTGAAACGATGGAACGGCTTGAGGTCTATGCCGCGCTTCTGAAAAAATGGAACGAGCGGATCAATCTTGTCTCGCCACATGACATGGCGCAGCTTTGGTCCCGTCATATTGAAGACTGTCTTCAGCTTGTCCCTTATGTGCCATCCGGAAGTCTTGTCACGGATATCGGTTCCGGTGGTGGCTTTCCCGGCATCGTTCTTGCAATCGCTGCTGATGCTGAGGTGACGATGATTGAATCGGATCAGCGTAAGGCCGCCTTTTTGCGTGAAGCCAGCCGTGCCACAGGATGCCGTACGCGTGTTGTGGCTTCCCGCATTGAAACAGCCAATGTTCCACCAGCGCCGATTGTCACTGCGCGTGCATTGGCAGATCTACCGCTCCTGTTGCAATGGACGGCTCCACTTCTGAAGCAGGATGGATATGCCCTGTTTCTCAAGGGGCGACAGTCGGAAGACGAGTTGACCCGAGCTTCGGACGACTGGAAAATGAATGTTGTGCGTATTCCCGGCCGCACTGCGGGCGGCGTCATTCTCAGAATAAGTGATTTGAAGCGTGTCTGATTCTTCGCGTGTGAAGCGCTCTCCATCAGCTTCTGCTGAGGCTCGTATTATTGCTCTGGCCAATCAGAAAGGAGGCGTCGGTAAAACGACGACGTCCATAAATCTGGCTGCGGCTCTGGCCGGAATGGGGAAGCGGGTTCTTCTGATTGATCTGGACCCTCAGGGGAATGCTTCGACCGGGCTTGGCATTGGCTATGACGCACGTAAAAATGGTAGTTATGCTCTTTTAATAGCGGAACGTCCGGCTGATCGTCTGATCAAATCGACAGAGACCGAGGGGCTGGATATCATTGCGGCCGATACCGATCTGGTCGGAGCGGAAGTCGAGCTGATCGGTCTGGATGAACGGGAACATCGTCTGAAAAAGGCGATTGCTCCGCTTCTCGATCGCTATGATCATATTCTGATCGATTGTCCGCCAAGTCTTGGTCTTCTGACGCTGAATGCTCTTGTCGCGGCAAATGGTGTGATTGCGCCGCTACAATGCGAATTTTTTGCACTGGAAGGCATCAGCCATCTGACCAAGACGATCGAACGTGTCAGGCGTCAGTTGAATCCGGATCTGGAACTCTCCGGAATTCTTCTAACGATGTATGACAGGCGTAATAACCTTTCTGAACTCGTTGCAGCGGACACGCGATCCTTTTTCGGTTCTGCCGTTCTGGAAACAGTTATTCCTCGCAA
The DNA here is from genome assembly GCA_012517935.1 of Acetobacter sp. Lineage (GTDB taxonomy): Bacteria > Pseudomonadota > Alphaproteobacteria > Acetobacterales > Acetobacteraceae > Acetobacter. Next base: position 10,053 of record JAAYUA010000106.1, read on the forward strand.
TATCAGAATATCCGAAGCGCAGAGTCATGGCGCTCCTGTGATGGCCTATGATGGTCGTTCTTCGGGGGCTGCTGCCTATATTGCGCTTGCAGAAGAATTGATGGCCCGCGACAGCAGGAAAGGTTGCCTTTGATGGCTGCAAAAAAAATGGCTGATCGTCCTCGCCTTGGGCGTGGTCTGGCTGCTCTTCTTGGAGATGGTGGAGATACGGGAACCGGGCAGGAAGCCCCTTCGCGTAGAGCAGGCAGGATTGCATCGATCGCCATAGACATGCTGGAACCCGGGCCCTTCCAGCCACGCCAGACAATAGATCCGGCGGATCTGGATGAACTTGCGGATTCCATTCGTAGGCAGGGTGTTCTGCAACCCATTTTGGTAAGATCTCATCCAGAGCGTCCCGGTCATTATCAGATTATTGGTGGTGAGCGTCGCTGGCGCGCGTCCCAGAAAGCTCAGTTGCATGAAGTGCCAGCGCATATCCTCGAGTTGAGTGATAGCGATGCCATGGCTGCTGCTCTGGTTGAAAATTTGCAGCGTGCAGATCTGAATCCCATAGAAGAAGCGGAGGGATTCAGTCGTCTGATGGAGGATCATAGCCTTACACAGGATGATTTGGCTGGATTGATTGGAAAATCACGACCACATGTCGCCAATACATTACGTCTTCTGCGTCTGCCGGATACGTTGCGGAGAGAGGTGAGCCGTGGTCGTCTGACAGCAGGGCATGCGCGTGCCTTGTTGACCCATCCCGAGCCCGTGCGTGCTGCGCGTGAGGTGATCGAGAAAGAGCTTTCCGTCCGGCAGACAGAACTTCTGGTGCAGAAAGCGACGGGCGGCAAACGGGCGTCCTCCCGCGTAGCGGAAGTCAAACGTGATCCCGAATTGCAGTCTCTGGAGAGGGATCTGACCTCCAGGCTCGGGATGAAGGTCGAAGTGACATTTGATGGAAAAAAAGGCGGTACTATCCGCTTTGATTATAAATCACTGGAACAATTGGATGGTCTTCTGGCGCTGCTGAAACGGTGATTTCACAAGGAGCAGAAAAAACTCTTGCGCAGTTGAGATATGACTGTTAGAAGCCCGCCTCACAGAGAGGTTCATCACCTTATCTGAAAATCCTGGGCGCATAGCTCAGTTGGTAGAGCAGCTGACTCTTAATCAGCGGGTCCAAGGTTCGAGTCCTTGTGCGCCCACCAGGATTTTCATCTCCCACATATAAAATACTTATGAAATCAATCTGAATTCAGTTCAGTGATTGATTTTCCATGCGTATGCATGAAGAGATTTCATGAGGTAACATGGCTCATGATCGAGATATTGTTGGATCTTCTTCCTTCCTGTTGAAGCTTCTTGATGCTGCAGGCTCATATTGTCCCAGCTTTGCCTTGCTCAAAAATCGATATTTACGGTGCCTGATTGCTACTATTGAGATTTGGCTTCTGGCTGGCTGCGATATGAAGAGCCTCGGGAGATCGTGCCTTTCTGGTGCATGACGAGCTGTGTGATCTGTATAGATGGGGATCAGGGCAGAAGAGTTTATGACGACGCTACACGATAGCTAAGAGCGGTTTCTTTGCTTGAGAGTGTATGAGAACTCCTGACGCTTGCCATAAACGCTGAGTCATTCGTGGGTAACCATAATACCTTCTTCGGATAGTTGTCTGATCAATTACCACGCACCGGGAGCTGGAATAGTGCTGGATCAGGATGGGGGCTTCCGGCCATATTTCCTCTGAAGGGTTCTTAGAGGAGCAGCCCGAGGAGTATGGGGAACACATTGTTCCGTGGTGGTTTCGGCCCGGTTATATTTTCATGGAGCAGTCACTGCGCACGGATATCGCGAAGAGGCTTCGATTTCAGAAAGCCTCTTCAGAACGTCCCCTCCCCTTCATGATAATCAGCGATGTCCGGAACCGTCACTCCTTTTCCGGGTACGACTCTGTTGTCTCAACACGTTTTCAATCCATTCATTCAGCCGCATGGTTGTGTCTTCGGCTTCCTCGCGGTCCGGATAGTTGTCCGGGAAGCGCAGAGCCAGCCAACGCCATGCAACCAAACGTTTATGCCGCTTTTCCGCACGTTCCAGCTCTTCTCGCCCTGCCCGCTCGGGTGCAGGAAGACGCCCGGTGCCTGGTGGTGGAATGATATCTCCACGGGCATGGTCGGCTGCCCATCCGGTCAGGCGCCGAATGCCATTGTCGCGATCATCGACCGGGCACATGGCGTAAGTCCAGCGTTGTGAAAGGTCGAGACCTTCCACGCCTTCCAGAGCCGAGGCGATGGCGAATGTTTGCTCCATGTCAGCCAATCGGTAATTCGGATCATCCCGACGCAGAACTGCCCGTCGGATACGGGCCAGAACACCGAACAGACTTTCCGATCCGATTTCAGACGCAATGGCGCGCACAATATCGGCGTCAGGCTGAACCAGCGGGCGTAATTCGTCCGGGAACTCCGGATCGGCAGCAAGATGTTTACGAATGAAAGACGGGCTTCCCGCGCCAGCCAGAACGGCGACGATGCCTTCTTCATGCTTGCCAAAACGCCCAGCTCTTCCCCCGATCTGTTTGACTTCCTGAACAGTCAGATCGCGTGTTTGACGACCATCGAATTTTTTCAACGCAGCAAAAACCACTCGGCGGATCGAAAGGTTCAAGCCCATGCCAATAGCATCCGTGGCGATCAGAATGTCAGCTGCACCGGAATTGAAGCGGGCCGCCTCTGCGCGTCGGACTTCCGGGCTGAGTGCGCCATAAACGACGGCAACCCGGCGTCCTCTTTCCATCAACGCGGCCCGCAGATCGAGGACTTCACGTCGGGAAAAGGCAATCAGTGCATCGCCGGTCCGAAGATCCTGCATTTTAACGGGCGCTGATGCGGCTTTCAGAGGGCTCTTGCGATGGAGTGTGATTTCATCAAGCGGATCGCCGCAAAGTTCTGCGATACGCCGCACCATGGGAACACAGTCCGGAGCGCCAAGAATGAAGAGGTGGCGTGCCGGGACGCCCATAATGGCCGCGGTCCAGGCCGAACCTCGGTCCGGATCAAACAGCATCTGGGCTTCATCAATCACGGCGACATCGACGGGATTATGGAAAGGACACATCTCCACAGTCGCCGCCAGATGGCGACTGCCGGGAATATTGATCCGTTCTTCACCTGTTGCGAGGGAAGCTTCGATACCACGCGCTGCCAGAGATTCGCGGAATTCATGTGCAAGCAGGCGGAGTGGCGCCAGAGCGAGACCGCTTTCCGCCTTGGCGAGCGCATCGAGAGCTGTATGGGATTTGCCGCTGTTTGTCGGGCCGGTGACCAGTGTGATGCGACGTTCAAGAGCACGCGCCGTCCGGAAATGGGCGGCGTAGTGATCAAGAGCAGCAACGCGGGCAATGACGGAATTGGCAACTTTCTTGCCGACATCTGGAGCGTCCCGCAAAGAGACACGGCTTCCCCGCCGGTTTTGTCCCTCTTCCGCATTCTGCCGCCATTCAGGTAGCTTCTGCCGCAGGGCGATCAGTTCTGTCGGGTCGAATTCCCAGAGTTCCAGCCCATCCTTGCGGCGCTGTTTGCGTGCAACGGGCAGGCGGTTTTCTGCAATCCAGCGGAAGGCTTCTTTCTGTGAGCATTGAAGCAGCTTCGGGACTTCCCGGAATGGAACAAGGGTCTGCTCCCATTCCCGAAGGCGCGCGATTTCGTCCCGACGGCGTGAACGTGCGGTCCGCTCTATGTCAGCAGTCTGGGCTTCCCGCTGTGTTTCACGATCATGAATCGCGTTGATGAAGCTAGAGCGATCGGCGACATCGAATGCGTCCGCGATCGCTTCTGCCAGCCTTGCACTCTGGCCTGGGGAGAGCACCCGCCCGGTATCCAGCAGATCGGCCCGAACGCTTTCCAGAGCGATCTGCGGGGTTTTCCCCATGGCTTTCAGGCGCGTCAGAAGAGGCAGTTCAAGAGCGCTGAGAAGAGTCCTGTCGTCGGCGCGTGGATCTGTGATGCTGGAGGCTGCCTCCTCCATATCTTCGCGCGTGATCCAGATCCGGCCATCCCGACGGGTCAGGTCCATCAATCGGGAAACCCAGCGTTTCTTTCGAACCGCGCAAAGCTGGGAAAGGAATATATCTTCGGAGATTTCCCGTTCGCCCGGCAGCAGTGCGCGTGCGATTCTTCGCAGGAGAGGAGATTCCTCTTTCGGATCAACCTCCTGCCCTGTTTGGCGGAGCGCTGTTTCCAGAGCTGCTCGCGCGGGAGATGTAGGGGCGTGCGAAGGGAGAGAGCCAGTCGGCAAGGTCATTGTGAGAGTCTGCGTTATTCAGGGGCTGGGAACAATGGGAAAACGGAGGTTGGTGTCATATTCGCAGGCGGTGGTGCAAGTGTTGGGGTTCAGCCCAAAAGAAGCCAGAGCCTGAAAATGAACTGTTCCGCCAGATTGTTCCGCTTCAAATCAGGCAATAGATACGGAATGTTCACACGGCTGAGTAGATTGCCCTGCAGCGCTGTTTTGAGTGTTTGAAGCCTGACAACGGTTTCAGGTGGAAGGTCGGAACTGCAACTCAGCAGATAGTCTATGTTGGAGTGAAAAATCTTCATGAAGGCGCCTGGACCACGGCGGATGGCGCCGTAAGCACGCCGGATGAAGGAAGGTCTGGCCCCGATCGCATTGCGATTATGCTGGCGATACAGAATGACCTGTTCCTGATCGGTGATCACGGTGCCTCCGGTGGCGGAGATCAGTAGGCATGCCCACCAGTCATGGAGGATGTTTTCCGGCGGTGGCTGATGGCGGAGCAACATCTTGCGTGCTGCGTTATTGATCATGATGGTGCAGCCCGTCGCAAAATTGCCGGCCAACGAAGTCATCAGAACAGGAAGATGCGGCAAAGCGGGGGAAGGGCCTTTGGGGGAGAGTTTACAATCCGTCAGCGTCTGCCGGGCGCAGTAAAGAGCAGGCACATCCGGCTGTACCTTTGATAGAGCTTTTACACCATTGAGCAGTTTGTTCTTGAGCCAGACATCATCCTGATCTGAAAAGGCAATGAAATCACTTTCCGGAGCCATGTTCAGAAGTCGGAGATAGGAATCGACGATGCCTGCTCGTGGCTGTGGACAGGTCCCATCAGCCTCCCGACAGCGTTCGCTCCCTATCTGCATCTGGAAATTATGCATGAGCGCGCGTGAGGAATCTGTCGAGGCATCGTCACGCCATAACAAAGACCAGTTACACCAGCTCTGGTTCAGAAAAGAGGCCAGTTGCTGCTCGATATATGCTTCCCCGTTATGAACAGACAAAAGAATGGTGACATGGGGTGTATCTTCGTGTCCCTCCCCCCGCTTCAAAGGGGGGAGTGTCTTATCTTCAGTCATGTTCCGGTCTGATTGATAAATATCCAAAATATCCTTCAGTCTGGGGAGGGGTGGAATATGCGATCAACGGCTTTTTTCACGCTGGAACGCCAGTCAGGCATCTGGATACCGAAAACATTATGCAGTTTCCGGTTGTCCATACGTGAATCTGCAGGACGTTTGGCCGGCGTCGGCCAGTCTGCCGTGGCAATGGCCAGAACTTCAGGCATTTTCTGACCATGCTCGGCCGCGTATTTCAGCGTTTCATTCGCCAGTTCATGCCATGTTGCCTCACCAGAACCACAGGCGTGATAAAGGCCAGCATAATTACTGTTCCAGCCTTTGTCTTCGATGAGATCCAGAATGGAGAGGATCGCATCGGCCAGATCATCGGAGCTTGTTGGATTTCCACGCTGATCGCCAACAACTTTCAGAGTGGGATTTTTCGCTCCTGCGGCGATCATGGTCCGGACAAAGTTTTTCCCATGGGCTGAATAGACCCACGAAGTCCGCAGAATGATGGCATTCTGGCAGAGCTGAAGGATTTTTTCTTCGCCTTCTGCCTTGGTCCGTCCATAGACAGTCTGCGGTGAAACGGGATCCGTTTCAACGTAGGGCTGTCCCTTGTCACCGGCGAATACATAGTCGGTTGAAACATGGATGAACGGGATATCAGCCTGAGCACAAAGTGCAGCCAGGGCAGCAGGCCCGTCACGGTTGGCGGCTTCCGCTCCTGCAATCTCGGTTTCGGCAAGGTCTACGGCCGTCCATGCAGCAGCATTGACGACGGCAACCGGGTTGACCTGTTCCAGAATGGTTTTCAGTGTTTCCGGGTCTGCAAAATCGAATTCAGGTCGACCGGCAATCCGGATACGGGGGCCGCCACGCTGGGCCAGAGAAGTCGCAAGCTGCCCTGAGCCGCCTGTGACAAGAATGGGGCCTGTGCCCTTGGTCAGATATGCCATCAGTATGCAAACCAGCCTTTGGCTTCGGAGAATTCGGGACAGGCCAAGTCTTTATCTGACAAAATGGCTTCATTAGGGTTAACGGGCCAGGTGATATCAATTTCCTTGCTGTTCCAGATCACGGCCCGCTCGGACGCCTTGTCATAAAGACTGGTGCATTTGTACTGCACTTCAGCATTTTCCGTCAGTGTGCAGAAACCATGCAGAAAGCCGGGAGGAATCCAGAGCTGGGACCAGTTTTCTTCTGAAAGTTCAGCAGCTACCCATTTTCCCCATGTCGGGGATCCTGTGCGCGCATCGACAGCCACGTCCCATATTGCACCCTTGGTGCAGCGCACGAGCTTGCCCTGAGCATAGGGAGCGAGTTGGCAGTGCAACCCCCGGATGACACCCTTCTTTGTCGAAAGAGACTGGTTATCCTGAACAAACGGCAGGTCGATACCCGCTTCTTTCATTCGGTCGATATTATAGGTTTCTGAAAAAAATCCCCTGTTGTCCGAAAAACGCGGAGGCGTCACTAAAATGACGTCGGAAATAGCCAGACGTTCTACTTTCATTGGATTTTTTCCTTAAATTCATGGCCGCACTCCCTGTTTTCGGGGAGGCTATATGCTCGGGAAAAGAGGTTCACAGATCCCTCTCCCCCCGTTTTCGATAAAAATCGGGAGAAGGGGATCGTGCGATCAGTGTGCCAGCGCGTTGTTTGCAAGTTCCATCAGAAGCCGGCCCAATTCGGTTTTCTTGATGGTGGCGGCATAGTCTCGCAGTTGCTCGGCTGAGATATAGCCCATCCTGAAAGCAACTTCCGCCGGAGATCCGACCAGCATGCCCTGACGTGCCTGAAGTGTGTGAACAAACTGGCTGGCCTGAAGCAGGCTTTCCGGAAGGCCGGCGTCAAGCCATGCGCATCCGCGGCCCAGCCGATCGACATGGAGTGTGCCTTCTTCAAGATAGAAGCGGTTCAGGTCCGTGATTTCCAGCTCTCCACGCGGAGAGGGTTTGACCTGGCGGGCAAACTCCGAAACCCGCTCATCATAGAAATAGAGGCCTGTGATGGCCCAGTTGGAAAGAGGATGTTCAGGTTTTTCGTCGATTTGCAGAGCTCTGTAATTGTCGTCGAATGTCACGACGCCATAGCGCTCAGGATCACGAACCTGATAGGCGAACACGGTCGCTCCGCGTGCCCTCTGGGCGGCTGCCTGCAGATGCTCGGAAAGATTATCTGCAAAGATCAGGTTATCCCCCAGAGCCAGAGCGCAGGGGCGTCCTTCCAGCCAATCCCCTGCGATCAGAAACGCCTGCGCCAGACCATCGGGAGAAGGCTGGACGCGATATTCGAATTTGACGCCAAGACGTGATCCGTCTCCCAGCAGCCGTTGAAACTGGGGGAGGTCTGCCGGGGTCGAGATGATCATGATTTCCCGGATTCCAGCCAGCATCAGGGTGGAAAGCGGGTAATAGATCATCGGTTTGTCATAGACAGGAAGAAGCTGTTTGCTTGCCGCCATAGTCATTGGATAAAGGCGCGTGCCTGATCCACCCGCCAGAATGATGCCTTTCATTGCTGTTGCGGCTGCAGGATTGATCATCATCAGACGGCTTCCTTCGCTGTGGCTGGCGCTGAAACCTGTCCCAGACGTTGACCCGTATAGCGTCGTGACCGGATACCCTCCCACCAGGTGCGGTTGTCGAGGTACCATTGTACGGTGCGGCGGATACCGGCAGTGAAATCGTGGCTCGCCTTCCAGCCCAATGATGTCTCTGCATGAGACGGATCGATTTCGTAGCGGAAATCATGTCCGGGCCGGTCCGTAACATAGCGGATCAGGCGTTCACGCGGACCGTTTGCATCAGGAGCCAGTTCGTCGAGAACGGCGCAGATGGTCTTGACGACTTCCAGATTGGTCTTTGGCTGACGTGCGCCGATGGCGTATGTTTCTCCCGGCTGTCCACGTTCGACGGCCAGAACGAGAGCTTCTGCGTGGTCTTCGACGAAAAGCCAGTCGCGGATATTTTCTCCCTGCCCATAAACAGGAAGTTCCTTGCCTTCGATGGCGTTGATGGTGACCAGAGGAATCAGCTTTTCCGGGAAATGCCATATTCCATAATTGTTCGTGGTATTGGTCACAAAGGTCGGCATGCCATAGGTATGATGCCAGGCACGGACCAGATGATCCGAAGCCGCTTTGCTCGCTGAATAAGGGCTGCGTGGATCATAGGGAGTCGTTTCGGTGAACGGAGGATCGTTCAGGTCGAGCGCTCCGAAAACTTCATCGGTCGAGATATGGTGGAAGCGGAACTGATCCCGTTTCCGGGCGTCCAGGGTCATCCACCAGGCTCTTGCGGCTTCCAGTAATGTGTAGGTGCCGGTTACGTTGGTCTGAATGAAAATTCCGGGACCATCAATGGAACGATCGACATGGCTTTCGGCGGCAAGATGCATGACGGCATCCGGCTTGAATGTTTCAAATAGAGTGCGCAGAGCGGCGCCATCGGTGATGTCAACCTGCGCAAATGAATAGCGATCGGAGGATGCAACTTCGGCGACAGTTTCCGAAGAGGCGGCATAGGTCATGCTGTCGACATTCAGGACATGATGTCCCGTTGTCCTGATCAGATGCCGGACGACTGCTGACCCAATAAAGCCGCAGCCACCGGTAACGAGAATTCGCATCAGGAAGTCCTTACATCTGTGGTCGGCATCAGAAATCCTTCCCGACCTTGTATCTGTATATTTTCCGCCGAAAACCATAAGGGCGTATTCAGACTCCGACCAGAGAATAAATAGGGTGTTAACAATTTTTTCTCAGGACCTGATTGATGTATCGTCCCGGGAACATGAATTCTTTGCTGACGGATGGAAAATTCTGCTCACGGGGAATGAAAAGGGTAGGAAAATATGCTGTCAGCATCGCAGATCACAGTGCCGGCGGATGCTTCCGGGCGGGCTGATCTCAAGACACTCGCTGCGGGCATTGCGCTTTACACTCATCCCGATCCCGACTGGCTGCCGTTCAGGCTGACGGATGACGGCTCGGCTGTTTCGGCCCATTTCAATTCGGGCGCATTGGCGGCGGTCTGTTTCCGTCATGCCTGCGAGTTGTCTGCGCTGCTGAAAAATGTCGACTCAGATGTGGAGAAGGTCGTTCGTGCAAGTTTTGCTTCCGCCCGTATCGCTCTCCTGTTCCGGGAACTTGAAGATGCACAATGCGATACGGCTCCCCCGTTTTATGGGCAACTGACGCCTCTGGCAGGAGATGAATCCCCTTCGACACATGAACTCTATGGCATGTGGGAGGTGCTCTCGGAACTTGTGCCGCCCTCCTGCGGACGTATTGATCAGGTTTCCATAGACTTCGAGGATCTTGGGCGCTGGTTGAAACGGTGCTGGCACCTTCTGGCTCCATCCGAGGTCTTGATGACGGCCGGAGGAGACGCCCGCCTGCTGACCAATCCGGCAACGGGATTAAACCGTTATGGCTGCTCTCATCGTCCTCGGCCATGGGCCATCACATTTGCATCAACGACGGCCTCTTCCGTGTCCGAGCGTGGTTTCGCTTCTGCGGAAAAAGCACGGCTGCGGATGGTGCGTGCCTGTATGGCGGGTCGGGAAGAAGAGGAGCTCCGGCGACTGACGATAGAGGTCCGTCAGTTTCTGGCGGCGTTTTACGGTCTGCCGGATGGAGAGCGGGTGATCCTTGCGGCTTCGGGCACTGATTGCGAACTGGCAGCACTGGCAATTTCCATCATGGGTGCCGAAGAGTGCGCGGTCAGCAATGTCGTTATTGCTTCGGACGAAACGGGAAGTGGTGTTCTGACGGCAGCGCAAGGTCGTCATTTCGCAGATGAAACAGCGCATGGGGTTGCAGTGGCGCGCGGGGCATTTTTGTCCGGTTTTCCTGAAAGCTCGGAAATAGCGGATCTGCCTTTGCGGGATGCTTCCGGAAACGTTGCAGAACAGCGGACCCTGTCTGAACGATGTCACAGCCTGATTGAAGAACTGATTGCTCGCGGGCGTCATGTGTTGATGCATCGTCTGGATGTTTCCAAGACCGGTCTTCTGGCCCCGGATGACGAGGCGATGGATGATCTCAGGACGGCGTTCCCGAAGCATGTTGATTTTGTGGCGGATGCCTGCCAGGCGCGCTTTGCGCCAGCGCGGGTGAGAACGCTCTTGGCTTCTGAAACCGCCGTGATGGTGACCGGATCAAAATTTTTTACTGGCCCTCCTTTCTGCGGAGCTCTTCTGATTCCGGAAAGCTGGTATGAGCGACTGCAGCATTCCCCCTTGCCTTCTGGCCTGAGCGACTACGCTTTTCGCACGGAGTGGCCGGATTGTGTCGCGACCCGGACGTTGCCGGAGGGCACGAATCACGGATTGATTCTGCGTTGGTATGCCGCGATGGCAGAAATGGATGCCTTTGCGAAAGTCAGCCCTGATGCGGTTTTTTGCAATCTTTCTGGTTTTCTTTCTGAACTGAGGGAACGCATCCGAACAAGCCCGCATCTTCATAGAATTACGCCTCTGGCGCCTGAGCGGACAGCGTTGCCTGGTGCGGACTGGGATCGTCTGATGACGGTGGAGACATTTCTTGTTCGCGCCCCTGCGACGACTGAGGATGATTTCATTCCTCTGGACATGGAGTCCGCGCGTCAGTTGCATCGTTGGCTGAATGCAGATCTTTCTTCCTGCCCGACCATAGCCGACCAGGACATATACACGCGGGCCGTGGCAGCGCGTCTCTGTCACATCGGACAGCCTGTCGCCATTCCTGCGCCAAAGGCGAAAGGGGGCGTCGCAGGGGCGTTGCGCATGGCGGCGGGAGCAAGACTTGTTTCCGGGGAACCATCGCATGTCGGGCTTGATGCAGCGTCCCGCCTTGCCCGGGAAACCAAGGATATGGGGCTTGTGATCGACAAAATCAGTCTGATTCTGGGCCATTGGGAGGATATTGCCCAACACGCGCCGGAGCCTGTGTTTATCCCACAAACAGGTAAATGATATCTGGCTATTTGCCTGTGATATCGGCCTTGGTTACAGATAGAGCGACAGAAAATCAGGGACGGGACGTAAGCAATGGGAACCGCCACGGCATTACAGGAAAATCACGGCAGCTTTCTCGATATGCCGCAGTTGGCGTCCGGAGTGACCCGGTTCTGGTTCATTCGCCACGCTCTTGTCGAGCAGAATGCCCGTGCCGCTCTCTATGGCGCCCTGGACGTGCCGCTCTGCCCTGAGAGCATGGTGGTCCAGCGCCCGATGTATGAAGCGTTGGCCAGACGTCTGCCTCATCCTGCGAAATGGTTCATCACACCGCTGTCCCGCACGCGTCGTACGGCAGAGGCGATCTGCTCTGCCGGTTACGCCGGGGGAGCGCCGGAATTGACGGTCGTGCCATCATTCATCGAGCAGGATCTTGGAGAATGGCAGGGCATTCTGCACGCGGACCTGCCTGAGCGTCTCAGTCTCCCCCCTCACGTGTTCTGGCCGATGTCAGGAGCGGAGCGTCCTCCGGGAGGAGAAAGCATGGTGGATGTCTGTGCCCGTGTCGGGGCTGCCCTTGATGAGATGGCGGAACAGAATGAAGGGGAGAACATGGTAGTCGTTAGTCATGGTGGCAGTATCCGTGCGGTTCTCGCTCATGCGTTGCGAGTACATGCTGATACAGCCTTGCATTTCTCGATTCAGAATCTCTCTTTGACGATTGTCGAGCGGCATAAGGGAATCTGGCGCGTTGTGACGGCAAATGAGCTTCCAGGGATCTGACCTGACTTGCCGGAGACATCAGTTTTCATAACGTCCAGCGAGGGTCCGGTAGCTTCTTGGCCAGATAGTCCATCAGGGTTCTGACACGGGCGGGGCGGAGATTCCCCGGAGGCGTGACAAGACTGATGCTGATGGGGGGAATATCCCATTCAGGAAGTAGGCGGACAAGTCGGCCGTGTTTCAGGTCTTCATGGATCATGAAAAGTGGCATGGCCGCATAACCCACGCCAGCGAGAAGGGCTGGACGAAAGGCTTCAGCATTACTGGCCTGAATATGGCCCGACGGCGTCAGAAGATGGTTGCCCTGTTCTATGTGATGAAGGCGAATATGTCCGCCTCCGGGGCCAGCCGTGTAAACGAAGCCGGGAAGAAGCGTGAGCTGTTCAGGGTGTGTGAAAAAAGCATCTGGATTTGGAAAGTCAGGTGCAGAGACAAGGACAATGTCGACCTGACATAAACGGCGGGTACGGAGCGAGGAATTTTCCAGGGATGCTATACGGATGGCCAGATCGTATCCTCCTCCCGTCAGGTCCGTGATGGTGTCGCTGAAATCGATATTCAGGTCGATTTCCGGCCAGCGCAGCAGGAATTCCGGCAGAAGTGGTGCGAGGTGGGCAATGCCGAAGCTGACAGGGGCGGTGATGCGCACCAGCCCATGTGGACGCACTGCCTGTTCACGGACACATGCTTCGGCCTGTTCACCTTCATGGAGCATGGAGGTGGCGTGTTCCAGTGCCTGTTTCCCTGTTTCAGTCAGGGAAAGCTGTCGTGATGTGCGATGAAACAGGGAACTGCCCAATCGATGTTCAAGACGGGCAATCAGCTTCGATATGGTGGGGCGTGACAATCCGGTTGCGCGTGCGGCGGCAGCAAAGGATCCAGTTTCCGCAATTTTTGTGAAAACCGCCCAAGCTTCAAGGTCTGGGAGCATGTGATAAAATCCGGAACAGGACAGTTTCTTTTGTTTCTGTTTTATATATCAGCAGATCCTCCTATTTTTGTCACGACAGCATGAAGCACATCGTGACCTGATCCGGTTACGATCAGATAGGAAAAACAACATGATTGAAGTCAGGCCTTTTGCCACATTGGGTGGCGCAAATCATGGATGGCTCAACGCACGACATCATTTCTCCTTCGCTGGATATCATGATCCGGCACGGGTGCACTGGGGTGCGCTTCGCGTTTGGAATGATGATGTCATTCAATCAAAGACCGGCTTCCCTCCACACCCACATCAGGACATGGAGATCATTACCTATGTCCGGACGGGAGCAATCACGCATGAGGACAACATGGGTAACCGTGGACGCACTGAAGCTGGCGATGTGCAGGTGATGTCGGCCGGAACCGGGATCGTCCACAGTGAATATAATCTCGAAGGTGAAGAGACAACGATCTTCCAGATATGGATTCTTCCTTCCGCCCGCGGGCATAAACCACGCTGGGGCAGCCGTCCTTTTCCGAAAACAGATCGTTCCGGTCGGTTTGTAACTCTTGCTTCCGGTTACAGCGAAGATACGGATGCTTTGTGGATTGGTGCCGAAGCCAGAGTTCTCGGTGCAACCATCAGGGCAGGGGAAAGCTTGTCTGTCGAGACGACGAAGGATCGCTGGTTATATCTGGTGCCGGCAAGCGGGCGCGTGACGGTCAATGATCTGTTGGCAAATGCCCGGGATGGTGTGGCCATCACCGGGGAAGAGCGTCTGGTGATCCGGGCGGAAGAGGATTCCGAACTGGTTCTGGTTGAGACCGGAGCGATCTGAGGCGCATTCAGCCTACTGTGACCTTGAATGGCCGTGTGCTGTCCAGGAACACGGTGTTTGCATTCAGTTCGTGGGAAATCACGATCAGACAGGCAATAGCACGTGTCAGTTCGACGCGTGTCGACAGGTTTGCTTCCCGTGCTTCGATCTGGCGGAGGAGAGCGGTTGCATTACGGGCACTACGGGCGGCATGCACGTAATGTCCAGGTGTGCGGGAAAGGCGCATGAGCAGGGGCTGAATGGCTTTCTGTGCGGATTCCGGGATCTGATTTCGGGCGGAAACGTTACGCAATCGGATGACATTGAGGCCGATTGTCATGGTTGCCAGCGTGCCCTGCAGATAACCTTCAATCGTGGGTGAAGGTGTTGGGCCAGCATGGCGGATGACGCGGGCGAAGCGGTCGATATTCCGGGTTGTCCAGTCATGGGGTTTTGGAATTGGTTCCGAAATCGCGATGGTTCGCATATCCTGCACCATGGTTCGCCGCATCCGCCAACGTTCGCTGGCACTGTCGAAGGGCAGAATCAGGCGGAACATCATAACGGCCATACCAAAGGCGAGGACTGTGGCCAGGGTTGAGTTCCACCAGGAAACCTCGTCCCAGCGGATATGGTTGGACGGATGCGTCAGATTGGGCAGCAAAAGGGTATAGGCCGCAGATTGCAGGGCTGTTGAAGTGTTGCGAGCAGCGAGACCGCCGATAAACATCGGAACAGCAAGGATAGCGACCAGCATTTCCCAATCGGCTGGTGTCGGCATAAACACGAAGACCAGAATCCCGGAGACACCTGCGGCCCACAGACTGCCTTTGAAGAAGTTCGTCGTTGCGAGAACCGGATTTTCACGCGTTCCGAACAAGCCACAGACAACGCCGACAAAGGTGATAAAGCCAAGACCGGCTGGCCATGCCGTTACAAGCCAGATGAGAGAGGCTGTGAACAATGCGACGCTGGCACGGATTCCGTTATAAAATGCTTCTCTCCAGTCGCGATGCGATTGCAGGCGGAAATGGAAGTGATCGCCGGGAAGTGGCTTGTGGGAAGATATAAACTCCCTGAGGGCACCTTCCAGTTCAGCGATCAGATCATCAAGAGCATTGTGAAGGATACGCTGATCCAGCAAGGCTACGATCTGCGGATCTTGACTGGGCAGATCGAGTTCCAGCTCTTTTGTCAGTGCATCGACAATATATTGACGACATTCAGCTCGAAGCAGGCGTAAATCTTCGATCAGGGTTTCGACGTCTTCATCCGTTTCCAGTCGATCGGCTGCTGATTCAAAAAGATGTTGTGCTTTTTTTGATGTTTCCTGGAATGCATCTTGTTCGTTGGTGAGTGACTTCAGACGTACGGCCATCCCCAGTCCGCGTGACAGGAGTGTAGAGACCGCGGAAAGTGCAGCGCGCGCATGATCGCCTTCATGACCATGCGGCCCCATTTCCACTTCGCTGAATTCGATCTGGTCATTAATCGACAGCAGGGGAGTGAAAAGTGCACGGGATCGGGAAATGGCGTGTTCCTGCCCTTCCAGAATGCCCGCGACCGCCTTGGTCACGCTACCTAGTGCTGTACCCAGCTTGCTCCGGATTGTGCGACGGGCTGTCGTGGCAAGGTTATGTGCAAAGAGGGAGCCCATGATGGCTTCGCATGTGATTCCGAGGAGAATGTAACTCGCGCGGGACATGGCGATGAGGAACACATTTTCTGGTTCGTTCAATGAACCCATGGCAATGATGACGCAGGTATAGCCTGCGAGAACCAGGGCATAGGACCGGAAATTATGGACGAGTGTTGCCAGCGTGCAGCACAGCCCCAGCCAGAGGCTGAGACATGCCAGAAACAGCAGCGGCTGTTGCGGGAAAGCTGCGACGAGAGTGATTGCGGACAGAACGCCCAGCACGGTTCCGACAAGTCGCCAGCGGGACTTGGACATGCTTTCGCCGCGTGATCCCTGTGCGACGATCCAGACAGTCATGGGTGCCCATTGCGGGTCATCCAGTTCCAGCCACATTGCGATGACCAGGGCCAGCAATGCAGCAGCCGTAGTTCTGATCGCGAAACCCAAAGCCGCGGGAGTTGGTGAAAACAGCCAGCCGAGCGAAGAGGTTCGGTTTGAGGGAGGCCGAAAGGAAGAGGTCTGGCGCTTCAGGGCAGCCAGACACTGGACCAGGAACGATGGAAGGCCGGGCGAGGCAATCACAGGTCGGACTTGCTTGCTGTTGTGAGGATTGGATCTGATAGCCTGATTATGTACGAAATTCTTGTGTAAAAGCCCGAATATCAGCCATCTGATCATGTCAGAGATCGTCCGTGACATTTTTGCCGTGAATTGTAATGTTGAAGGAGCTAAAGCGAGGCAGCACTATCTTCGTGCCGGGTATTTCACGGGCACATGGATGAATGTTTTCTCATGGAGAAACGGCATGAGTGGTTTTTTTGAACAGTTGATCGGACGTGTCGAGGGAAGTCTGGCTGGTGATTCCGGGCTTGGGCTGGATGCAACTGTCAAATCTCTTTTGAGTGGAGATACCATCAACGCAATGATGGCTCAGGCGGAGAAGATCGGTCTGCAGGATCAGGTCCGCTCCTGGATCAGTAAGGAAGACAATAATCTGCCAGTGTCGGTCGAGCAGATACGGTCGCTGCTTAATGACGACACAGTTCAGGCGCTGGTGAACAAGACAGGGCTGTCTGCTGAAACACTTCTTCCTGCTCTTGCAAAATTTCTGCCGGAGGCGGTTGATAAGAACACGCCAGAGGGCAAGGTCGAGGCATAAGGGGTAGTGAATGCCATCAGTTCAGGCCGGGAAGAATAGATGACGTTTTCAGAACGGGTGATGCGCGCTGATATCTGGCTCCTCGACAAGGTATTTCAACCTGTTGCGGATCGTCTACCGGAAAAACTTCCGGCGACTGAATGTGGCCTGAGCTGCCTGTTTGGCGCATTGATGCTGTCCGCTGCTTCCATTGTTGCAGTCATTTTTCTCGCCGGAATGGAATTCAGCGATGCTGTCTTCAATGTGCTGATCTGGGCCTTGGGACTTTCATTTTATATCGGCATTTACCGGATGAAGGCTCTTGTCCGCCCCGGACATATGAATCCGCTGCGGCATATGTTGGGTGGAATGCGGTTGATATCGGTGCCTTTTGCCGCTTACGCATTGTGGCAGGGTATGTCGGCGCCAGCCCCATTTCTTGTTCCCTTCTGGTTCAATACGTTAGCAAATATTGTTTTTGTAATAGGTATCTATCTGGTTTCCTGTGAAATTCGCCCTCCTCCGGAGCGTTATAAAGCTCCGGTTTCTGCGCAGACCGAGATAGGTTGATCCGTTCTTTTGTCGTTGGCGGATGTTTTCTTCTGCCAACGATCATCCGCGGTTAGAAGTTGCCCTGTTTCTGAGACGCAATAC
>JAAYUA010000107.1 GCA_012517935.1 Acetobacter sp.
CCCGTGGCTCTTCAGGAAAAACGGTTCAAGATGCTCCATCTGCTCGTTCGTCAGCCAATACAGGTCACTCATCTTCACTCTCATCAAGAAGCCTGAATCACATCCTGGCACTCATATCAATGGGTCCTGAGCCTAATCCTGTTTCATGCAAGCCGGGCATTTACGCGTATGCTGTCGGACATGAAGTTCTTTATGTCGGTTCGGCGCAGCGTGGTTTGGACAGGCGGTTTCGACACTATGAAAGTTCAAAAAACCTGCGAACAACCAGTCGTATCCGAGAGGCAGTTCTGGAAAGGCTTTCTCACGGCACAGACGTCGATATTTATGTGATTGTACCTGAAGAGCCCCTCTGGCTGAATGACGTATTGCCCGTCGATCCTGTCGCCGGTTTAGAAGAAGGACTGATCTGGACTTTCAAGCCAAAGTGGAATCGTCGCGGATGCGGAGCTGAATGACTGAAGTGAACGGCTCCGGGATTGACGGAGACTATTCCTCGCACGCCATGAGCCACGGCCGCTTCTAGGAAACATAAGGTTGTACTCCGGCGTCTGAAATGAGGACGATTACCGACACAGGCTGTCTCTCAGAAACCAGTTAAAGCCTGCTTTGTTTCATCCCGATAAAGAGACAACGACGTCGCGATTCTGTTCAGATCACGATCCGGACGCCCAACTCATCCAGCAGGTCTGCCTGCACATCCAAAACGAAACGCGCTTCACCTCGTCCAGCCAAACGATACACATCAAAGCGGGCTATTCAGGAGTTCCGATAATCCACGAGAGGAAGGCCATTCTCTTCGACTTTCCGACGATGTTGCTGCCGACAATCCATGTCAGACCTCAACATCGCCAGAGCGATCAATCAATCTTCGGCCGGATATGTCCGAGGATAAATAATCTTGTCATCCGGGCCCGGCGGGTGCGGTGCACCCTTTTTCCCACATGCTGCCAGAGGTAACAATATGCCCAGCAGCAGCGGAACAAGCATCAACTGGTAAAATATCCGTTTCATGCCTCAGTCGCCTTCAACCATTTTTCAGCCTGCGCCCGAACATTTGAAGGGGCCGTCCCTCCTTCACTCGTGCGGGATGCAACAGACGCATCAACCGTCAGGACAGAGAAAATATCAGCCGTAATACCAGCCTCGACACTCTGCATGTCCTGCAAACTCAACTGAGCCAGATCGACACCCCGTTCCTCTGCCATTGCAACCAGACGCCCCGTGACATGATGCGCCGTGCGGAAGGGAACTTTCAGAACACGAACCAGCCAGTCAGCCAGATCCGTCGCCGTGGAGAAACCGGACCCGGCCAACTCACGCATACGATTAGTATTCGCCGTCAAATCGCGCACCATGCCGTCACAAGCGGCCAAAGTCAGAGCCATGGCCTCTGTAGCCTCGAAAACAGGCTCCTTGTCCTCCTGCATGTCCTTGGCATATGCCAGCGGAAGACCCTTCATCACCGTCAAAAGTCCAACCAGCGCGCCGGTCACACGCCCGGTCTTCGCGCGGGCAAGTTCAGCAGCATCCGGATTGCGCTTCTGTGGCATGATTGATGAACCCGTCGTGAAAGCGTCGGACAGGCGCACAAATGAGAAGGGCGAAGAACACCAGATCACCACCTCTTCCGCAAAGCGGGAAAGATGCATCGCCATGATGGCCAGCGCGGAAAGATACTCCAGCGCAAAATCACGATCAGAAACCGCATCCAGTGAATTGGCCGTCGGTCGGTCAAAACCCAGCAATGACGCCGTCATGCGACGATCAATCGGGAATGATGTTCCTGCCAGAGCAGCTGAACCAAGGGGACATTCGTTCAGACGCTTGCGAGCATCCGCCAGACGTCCACGATCGCGGGACAGCATTTCGACATAAGCCAGAAGATGATGACCGAATGTGACGGGCTGCGCCGTCTGCAGGTGCGTGAAACCGGGCATGATCGCATCAGCATATTCAAGTGCACGCGTTGCGAGCGAACGGATCAGCGCCTCGATCTGAGCATCCACGCCATCGATGGCGTCCCGGACCCAAAGCCGAAAATCGGTCGCGACCTGATCATTGCGTGAACGTGCCGTGTGAAGGCGTTTGCCGGCTTCCCCAATGCGATCCGACAGGCGTGCCTCGATATTCATGTGAATATCTTCCAGCAGAGGAGAAAACTCGAACCTGCCCTCTTCGATTTCGGTCGCAATCTGTTCCAGACCGGCAGCAATCGCGGTACCGCTTTCGCCATCAATAATCCCTGATTTCACAAGCATTTCAGCATGCGCACGGGAACCCGCGATGTCCTGCTTCCACATCGCCTTATCAAAACCGATGGAGGCATTGATTTCCTGCATGATTGCAGAAGGACCACCGGCAAAGCGTCCGCCCCACTGCACATTCGCTGACGCTTTACTGCCCGAACCATTGGTGCTGGCTGTCCCGTTTACACTCATCAACTGTCTTCCGCTTCCTTCATTGCCGGTTTTCCAGACCAGCCCGTCACACTCTTGCGACTACCGCCTGACCCTAATCTCCGCAGGGCAGTCGTGCAAACGGGCCATGAACGCATCAGCTCGGCTTCCTATGGAGAATACCACCCCTCAAATGGCGTAAATGCATCTTCCAGATCGAACTTCTTTAATACTGCCTGCCGCCTCTCATCCGTGAAGCACACACACTGCAAAAAAAAGAACTGAAAGAGTCATCAACCATTGAGTTATCCTTCCATCCGAGACTAAACGATTCAACACTAAGTCCGCAGATTTCTCTGGAAGAGAAACCGCACAGTTTTTGAAGATGGGCAGCTAAGGTACAGTGATGAAACTAGACTTTCACGCTCCAGGCAGTGGGCGGATTCGTCATTTTCGCGCGACCGCCCGCATCACGACGGCGGAATGGCGACGCAAGATGATTTTCTGGACCGCCTGCATCGCCGTCGGTCTGGCTGCCGTAGGGTTTGCCCTTCTGGCCGATCAGGCCGCTGGTCTGCGCGCGATGATCCTGCACCAGAACCCTTGGGTCATGCTGATCCTGACACCTGCTGGACTGGCATTATCAAGCTGGCTCACACGCACATTTTTCCGTGGTGCCCAGGGCAGCGGCATCCCGCAAGCTATTGCCTGCATGTATATTGAAGACCATGCGCTGGTGAACAAAGTTCTCTCCCTCCGCATTGCGGCGGCAAAGATAATGCTGACCTGCATGGGTCTTCTGGTCGGCGCATCTATCGGACGCGAAGGACCGACCGTGCAGGTTGGAGCGGCCATCATGAACAGCGTGGGACGTCTGACACATTTGCAGACCGTCGCCGGGCGCCATGCACTGGTGCTGGCTGGTGGTGCCGCAGGTGTTGCCGCGGCTTTCAACACGCCACTCGCAGGAATCGTTTTCGGGATCGAAGAACTGGCGCGTTCTTTCGAACAACGCACCAGCGGCACGGTTCTGACCGGGGTCGTTCTTGCTGGCGTAACGGCAATCGCGCTGGTGGGAGACTATACTTATTTCGGACACACGGAATCTATCGTCCCAGTGGGAATCAGTTGGATCGCGGTCATTGTGTGTGGCGTTATCGGCGGAACCACAGGTGGGCTTTTTTCGGCCATTCTTCTCCGCGTCTCCCATGGTATCCCGGGAAGTTTCGGACAGTTCGTGGCAAGACGCCCAGTGATGTTTGCAGCCCTCTGCGGCCTCTTGCTGGCCATCATCGGCCTGATCTCAGGCAATATGACCTATGGCACAGGTTACGAACAGGCACGGTCCATCATTCAGGGTGAAGAGCATTATCCCGCTTCCTATTTTGTCCTGAAATATCTCGCGACCATCATTTCCTATTGTTCAGGCATTCCTGGAGGGCTGTTTGCTCCATCCCTTTCGGTCGGCGCCGGAATGGGGGGATGGATTGCTCAATATATTCC
Organism: Acetobacter sp.; assembly: GCA_012517935.1. Lineage (GTDB taxonomy): Bacteria > Pseudomonadota > Alphaproteobacteria > Acetobacterales > Acetobacteraceae > Acetobacter. The sequence goes on from JAAYUA010000107.1 coordinate 3,900, forward strand.
ACACACAACGCCTGGAGCCGTCGTGCTTCTGGGCACAGTGGCTTATTTCGCCGCAGTCGTGCAGGCTCCCCTCACTGCCAGCGTCATCGTCATGGAAATGTGCGATAACCAGCAGATCACGCTCGCCCTGCTGGCCAGCGCTTTCCTCGCCTTCGGTATTTCCAAAACGATCTGCCCCCAACCGCTTTATGGTGGTCTGGCAAAACGCTTCCTGCATGCCATTGATGAAAAAGCTGAAGAGCGTCTGCAAAAGGCACATCAGAATCATCCATGATTCTGATGAAGCATATGCGGCCCCATCAGAGATAAACAAAGTCTTGCCTATCAAATGGAGTGATCACCTCCATTGCCAGAAATCCCTTCTTCATGGATAAGAACAAACCATGAAGAAAACGGATGACGATGTTGCCATCCGTTAAAGATTTCAGGAACGGACAAGCCTCCATGAGCAGAAAGTCCCCTCTTTCTTCAACGCAGGCCATACGTGTGCGTGGTGCACGCGCGCACAATCTCCGTTCCGTCGATGCCGATATCCCCCGCGATTGCCTGACCGTCATTACCGGGCTCTCCGGGTCGGGCAAATCATCGCTTGCATTCGATACAATCTATGCCGAAGGGCAAAGACGCTATGTCGAAAGCCTGTCCGCCTATGCGCGTCAGTTTCTTGAACTGATGGGAAAACCCGATGTTGATTCGATAGAAGGCCTGTCACCCGCTATCTCCATTGAGCAGAAAACGACTTCCAAAAATCCACGCTCAACCGTCGGCACCGTCACAGAAATCCATGATTACATGCGCCTGCTCTGGGCGCGTGCCGGAACGCCCTATTCTCCCGCGACCGGTCTCCCGATTGAAGCCCAGACCGTCAGCCAAATGGTGGACCGGATCATGGAGATGCCGGAAGGCACGCGGCTGATCCTGCTCGCTCCTGTCGTCCGTGATCGGAAAGGCGAATATCGCAAGGAAATCGGTGAACTGCAGAGAAAAGGCTTTGCCAGAGTCAAAGTCGACGGAAAGCTTTACGAAATCGGAGACGTTCCAAACCTCAATCGTAAACTGCGTCACACTGTGGAAGCCGTCATTGATCGCGTGGTCCTCAAACCCGGCATCGAAACCCGCCTTGCCGACAGTCTGGAAACGGCACTCGGTCTCTCTGGCAGTATCGTGCATGTGGAAGATGTCCCGCGTGACTCGACGTCTCCAGTAACGCGCACAACTTTTTCGTCACAGTTTGCTTGCCCGGAAAGCGGCTTTACGCTGGAAGAAATCGAACCCCGGCTGTTCTCCTTCAATGCTCCTCAAGGGGCTTGCCCTGCTTGCGATGGCATTGGAACTGAAACATTCTTCGATCCGCGCCTCGTAATCCCGAATGAGGCTCTCCCGCTTTCCGGTGGCGCCATCGCCCCATGGCGCAACAATCAGAACGACCTCTTTGAACAGACCCTGACAAGTCTGGCGTCTCATCTCGGGATTTCCATGGATACACCATGGAGCGACCTGCCGGAACACGCGCAGAATGTCATTCTCGATGGTTCCGATGAAGCCATCACCTTCACCTATAGGGATTCCGGGAAATCACACAGCGTCACCCGTCCCTTCGAAGGCGTATTAACCAGCCTTAAGCGACGCCTCGCGACGACGGAAAGCATTTGGGCGCGTGAGGAACTGACCCGTTATCAATCGGACAGACCTTGCCATGTCTGTCACGGTGCACGGTTGAAACCTGAAGCGCTCTGCGTGCGTGTGAATGAAAAAAACATTGCGGAAGCATCGGATCTTTCGATCCGTGAAGCATTCGAATGGTTCGACACGGTCCTGCCTGCCCTGACACCACAACGTGCGGAAATTGCCCGACGTATTCTCAGGGAAATCGTGGACAGGTTGAAATTTCTCGTAGATGTCGGTCTGGATTATCTGACACTGGCACGGGGGTCAGCAACCCTGTCAGGCGGAGAGAGCCAGCGGATCAGACTGGCAAGCCAGATCGGTTCAGGGCTGACCGGCGTGCTCTATGTTCTGGACGAACCTTCCATCGGTTTGCATCAACGCGATAATGAGCGCCTGCTCGGCACGCTCGACCGTCTGAAAAAGCTCGGGAATACACTCATCGTCGTTGAACATGATGAGGATGCGATCCGTTCGGCTGACTGGCTGATCGACATGGGACCGGGAGCAGGTATCAATGGAGGAACCATTGTCGCCAGTGGCACGCCTGCGGAAGTTGCGGCCAATCCAGACAGTCTGACCGGTGCTTATCTGTCGGGACGCAAATCCATCCCTGTCCCTTCAGAAAGACGCAAAATCGACCGGAAGCGTACGATCACCGTGCATAAGGCTTCAGGCAACAATCTGAAGAATGTTACAGCAAGTTTCCCGCTCGGCACGTTCACATGCATAACCGGCGTTTCCGGAAGCGGAAAATCAACACTTGTGATCGACACGCTTTACAAAACCCTTTCACGCAAGCTGATGGGATCGGGACAATCTCCCTCACCTTGCGAGAAAATCGATGGGATCGAATTGCTCGACAAGATCATCGACATTGATCAATCCCCCATCGGTCGCACACCAAGATCCAATCCCGCCACCTATACAGATCTGTTCACACCCATCCGTGACTGGTTTGCCGAACTGCCTGAATCCAAGGCGCGCGGTTACAAGCCGGGCCGTTTCTCCTTCAATGTCAAAGGCGGACGTTGCGAAGCCTGTCAGGGAGATGGTGTTCTCAAGATCGAAATGCACTTCCTGCCCGATGTGTTCGTCACCTGCGACACATGCAAGGGAGCGCGCTATAACCGCGAAACATTGGAAATCAAGTTCCGAGGCAAATCCATCGCCGATGTTCTGGCCATGAGCGTTGATGAAGCCTATCCCCTGTTCGAAGCACAATCCCGCATCCGCGATCGACTGGCTATTCTTCAGAAAGTCGGGCTCGGATATGTCGCGCTGGGTCAGCAGGCGACAACCCTTTCAGGCGGTGAAGCACAACGCGTGAAACTGTCCAAGGAGCTTGCAAGGCGCGCTACAGGCCGGACAATGTATATTCTGGACGAGCCGACGACCGGCCTTCATACGGAAGATGTCCGGAAACTTCTTGAAGTGCTGCATGCTCTTGTCGATCAGGGCAATACAGTCGTTGTCATCGAACATAATCTGGAAGTCATCAAAACGGCGGACTGGCTGATTGATGTCGGACCAGAAGGAGGTGATGGCGGCGGGCGGATCATTGCCGAGGGCACGCCGGAAACCATTGCAGCATGCCCCGACAGCTACACCGGCCATTTTCTCAAACCTTTGCTCCCTGCAGTCGGCAGAAAGAAGCGTAAATAACAGAAGAAAGTATCAATCAGAGAAGAAGGGCGTGGTGCAGAACACCCCCCCTAATTCTCTGATGGCGTCTCTTTCGAAGCTGAGCGTTGCTGATAAGCAGTAAGAACTTCATCAGTCGATCCGTCCATGATGACCTGCCCCTGATCCATCCAGATCAGACGCGTGCACCATTCGGACAAAATCACCTCATTATGGCTGGACAACACGAGAATATCTGACTGCTCCACCAAGCCCGCCAGACGTTTTTTAGCGCGCCCAAGAAACCATGCATCGCCCGTCATGATCCACTCGTCCATGAGCAGAACCTGCGGCATGATTGCTGTCGCCAGACCGAAGGCAATACGCATCGACATGCCTGAACTGAAGGACTTCATGGGAAGATCCATGAACGGGCCCAGATCGGCGAATTCCTCGACATCCTCCTCGACATCCGACGTTTCCTGCTTCGATAATCCATAAAGCTGGCAACGTATGCGGATATTTTCCCGTCCGGACAGTTCAGGATTCATCCCGAGAGAAGTGTCCAGAAGGGTGCCGATCCTCCCATGGACCCGAACGCGTCCTTTTACGGGCTCATAAATACCGGCCATGGCACGAAGCAGAGTTGTCTTCCCCGCCCCGTTATGACCGATAAGCCCAAGACGATCTCCGGGCTTCAAGGAAAAGTTGATATCCTTAAGTGCTTCAACAACGACGCGACGGCGCCCGTCCCGACCAAAGCGGCCAGACACTCCCTTCCCGGCTCCCTTTCTGAATGTCCGGGCATCTCCATGATAAAGAGGAAATGAAATCGACAGATCAGAGATTTCCACGCCTACCATTGTTCAAACCCAGTAAGCCAGCCGGGATCTCATCCGGGCAAACAGAAGAAAAGATATGATCCAGAGAAGCCCGCTGTAAAAAACAGCCATCAGCCAGACCGTATCCCGGACCACATCTCCCATCAGGGGAGCCCGAACAATTTCGATCAGCGGATAAAATGGATCAAGGAGCATGTACTGGCGACCAAGATAGATCAGTTCCGGCCGCCAGATAATCGGGGTCACGAAAAACAGGATCTGCATGATGCTTGCGGCAATAGGCGCCATATCGCGGATCCGCGCGCCCAAAACGCCAAACAGAAGCGAAAAAGCAACTGTATCGGTCAGCAACAGCAACCACCCAAAGCACGCACCCCAGGTGAAATGAGGCATCACATCCAGCAACAGGAAAACCGCAATAATGACCGGCACGCTATGCAGGAAAATCAGAAAAGACCGGATCGCAAGACGCAGTGCATGCACCATGTAAGGCATTCTCACCGCATGTATCATGCCCGCTACTCCGCTGAATGCCTCGCATCCATCGGTAATGACCATGTTCAGCCATCCCCAGAGCACCAGTGAAAATGACAGAAAGGGCAGATACGTCCTTACGTTAATATGAAACAGCGTCGCATATAGAACGCCCATGGATCCGACCATGACAGCGGTCGAAATCGTCAACCAGAATGGCCCCAGAAGAGAACCACGATAACGCAGGCGAATATCCAGCCACCCTAACGTCAACGCCAGCCGAAGAAGGCCCAAACCTTCCACGATATCCCGCGCTGCATTTCGCAGATGACCGAGACCTGTCTCGGGTTGCAGATCCAGAAGCGGCTCAGTCGTCATGGATGAAGAATGGGCCGGCACCCGATGGCTCTGTGTGCTGTTCATTATATGCGCGATTAGAGAAGCCAGCGCTCAAGCGCAAGTCACGAACTGCATCGGATATTCTTCTCCACCGCCACCTCCATGACCTCCACAAGACCGTTACAGCCATGCTCCCCCAGTTCTCTCACGGCTTGCGGTGAAAACCACTCTGCTTCCAACGCATCATCTCCTGCGAAAGGGACATCAGACTGTCCGGGTTTCATGATGCACGCCACAGCCACGATGACATAATGAAATTGCAGACACCCATCCGATGTCGAGGAAATCGAATCAAGAACTGTCAGAACGCCCTGTGAATCGGCAACAATTCCAGTCTCTTCGCGAAGTTCACGCACCGCGGCAACAGCGAACTCTTCCCCCGGTTCGATGCGTCCCCCGGGAAATCCCCATAATCCCTGCGCAGGTGCCTTGGCCCTGCGTATCAACAGGAAAGCACCCGTTCGCGGATGTCTGACCACTGCCAGAACCCCCGGACATGGGCTGACGGAAGACGGCATCATAACCCCGCTCACAGGTCTGCCGGACGTATATCGTCCAGACGATCCAGACGGCGTAGATCCGGGAAAATTTTCATCCAGAGAAGCGTCACAAGCAGGGTCCCAACACCACCAGCCACAACAGAAGGCACAGTCCCTATGGCCGCCGCCAGCATGCCGCTTTCAAATTCTCCCAACTGATTGGAAGACCCAATAAAAAGCATGTTCACTGCGGAAACACGGCCACGCATCGCATCTGGCGTCCGAAGCTGAACAAGCGTTCCTCTCACCATGACACTGATCACATCAGCAGCACCGAGAATGGCCAATGCCAGAACAGACACAAAAACCGACCGGGACAGGGCGAACAGGATCGTTGTCAGGCCAAAAATCGCTACGGAAAGAAACATGATGCGGCCAGCATGTCGCTTCAGTGGCGAAAACGACAGGAAGACAGCCATCAACACCGCCCCCATCGCAGGCGCGGCGCGAAGCAGTCCCAGTCCGAGCGGACCTGCATGAAGGATATCATCGGCATAAACAGGAAGCATCGCTGTCGCTCCGCCCAGAAGGACAGCGAACAGATCCAGAGAAATCGCCCCCAGCAGAGCCGGCTGTGAGCGCAGGAAAACGATCCCGCCGAAAAGACTTTCGATTGTAATGGGCTGACGAACGCGCAGCGAGTCACTGCCAAGATGCAGGGAGGATGTGCACAGCAAGGCCGATATAAAACCTGCTGCGCAGACAATGTAACATCCCCCCGCCCCAAATCCATAAAGCACACCACCCAGTGATGGACCGGCAATCGACGCAACCTGAAACAGGGAGGAACCCAGGGCAGCAGCTCTGGGAAAAACTTCAGCCGGTACGATATTTGGCAGGAAGGTCTGCTGGGCTGGCATCTCGAAAGAGCGGCATACTCCAAACAACGCAACGATAAGGCAAATCAGAAAGGGTGTCAGCGCATGCATGAATGACATCGTTGCAAGCGACAGCGCGAGCATGGCTTCCATGAACTGGCAGATCATCACAATCCGACGGCGGCTGAAATGATCCGCAACATGCCCTGCTGGGAACACACAGATAATCATGGGCAGAAATTGCGCCAGCCCGACAAGGCCCAGCAGCACAACCTTATGCGTCATGGCATAGATCTGCCAGCCGATTGCAACCGCCTGAATCTGGGAAGCAAACGCCGCCAGTGTTCTGGTGCCGAGACAGGCAAGAAGACCGGGAATCTGTCTTAAAGGGGTCGTGTCAGGTAATTTTTCTACCGGGGATGCGGGCCCGTCTGAACCGTCAATATTGCTAACCTTCGTCATTCCCCGACCCTACCAGAACCCGAGAGAGCCAGATACCGCCGAAATTGCCCTTTAACGATTGCCAAACGACCCCCATCAGGTCACAAGATCGCGTACTTTTACCCACATGAAAGATCTCATCCAATGGCGGTGAACTACGCAACTGTTACTTGGGACCAACTGCATCGTGATGCACGCCTTCTGGCTGAAACATTGATGCCGCTGGGTCCTTTCAAGGGGATCGTGGCAATCACGCGCGGCGGTCTGATTCCGGCCGCGATCATCGCCCGGGAACTGGATTGCCGCCTTATCGAATGCATTTCCGTCGTGACCTATGACGAAGAAGAACAGGGCAAGCCCTCCATCGTCAAAGATCCGGTCGCCGCAGGTGATGGCGAAGGTTTCCTCATCGTCGATGATCTGGTGGATTCCGGCGTAACCGCTCAGGTCGTTCGTGCCCGTCTGCCCAAGGCAACCTTCAGCTGCCTTTACGCCAAGGCCGCAGGCAAGCCCCTGACAGATCATTTCGTTGTTGAGGTTCCTCAGGACACGTGGATCCTGTTCCCATGGGATACAGCTCCCCTGTTCGTGCCGCCTCTTGCAAAAAAGAACAGCCAGGACAGCAAATAAGCACGGTTTGATAATTATGCCCAACACTCCCCTGCCGCCAACGGAAGGCGTGGATCCGGCCTTTGAAGATCTTGATCTCTGGCCCGTTGACACACAGCTACAGGCGCTCTGGCAGTCACAATTGGCTGCCGTTGCTGCAATAGGCCCAGCCCTTCCCGCCCTGACACGGGCTGTCGAAGCCGCACTGCCGCGCTTACGGGCAGGGGGACGGCTTATTTATGCCGGAGCAGGCAGTTCCGCACGAATCAGTGCTCAGGATGGTGCCGAACTGGAACCAACCTTCGACTGGCCCGAAGACAAGGTCGCTTTCCTTATCGCAGGCGGAACCAAGGCTCTGACACAGGCTGTTGAGAACGCAGAAGACGACTATCTTGCCGGAGAGCGCGCTGTCGCTGATCTCAATGTCGGACCGAATGATATTCTGATCGGCGTCGCCGCCAGCGGTCGCACACCCTACACCATCGGCTGCGTAGAAGCCGGAGGGAAAGCCGGCGCTCTGACCATCGCGATCGCAGGCGCAGCCGAATCTCCCCTTCTGAAAGCGGCATCTTACCCTGTTCCGGTTTTAACCGGCTCCGAGCCCATCGCCGGGTCCACACGGATGAAAGCCGGCACTGCACAGAAAATCGTCCTGAACCTGATTTCCACGTCCTTGATGACCGGTCTTGGACGGGTTTGGAGAGGGCGCATGATCGATATGCGTGCACGCAACGAAAAACTGCGCAATCGGGCCGTCAGTATGGTCGCTTCATTGGCTGAATGCGATTCGGAGAGCGCAGCTACAGCCCTGAAAAAAACCAACTATCGCGTAAAATCGGCCATTCTGGTGGCCATGGGCCTCAGCCCCGACGCTGTTCAGAGCGTTCTGGATGAAGTCAATGGAAATATTCGTGCAGCAATCGTAAAAACAGGGCTAGACAGAAGCTCTTCAAGGACATAGGTTCCGCCTCAAGTTCGGGGCGTGGCGCAGTCTGGTAGCGCGCGTGTTTTGGGTACATGAGGCCCCCGGTTCGAATCCGGGCGTCCCGACCATCATCAGATCAGGGCTGTTCAACCCTGCATCCTTGTTGGCAGAATTTAACCCGCTGCTGTAATATGCGCAGGTTAACAACGCTGATGGAGAGAACCCGCATGCAAGCACGTATTTACAGGCAGACCAAACCTGCTGGTCAATCCGGCCTTGCGGGAACGCACACCTGGATACTGGAATATGGACAGTCTGCTGCACGCCACGCAGATCCCCTGATGGGATGGGTCGGCAGCAGTGACACGATGTCTCAGATTCATCTGAAATTTTCTTCGAAAGAAGATGCCGAAGCCTATGCTAAACGCAATGCCATCGGTTATACAGTCGCCGAACCTGCCAAGCGGATCCTGAAGCCGAAAATGTATGCCGCAAATTTTGCTGCAAACAGAATAGGCAACTGGACCCACTGACGATCAGGCAAGGGATCATGTGATCCCGATTGCGCCCTTAGCTCAGATGGATAGAGCAACAGCCTTCTAAGCTGTTTAACAAACGGGGACAAATTGAGGTGTTTTATGTTGCAAAATGTGTTGAATTGGATTTCCCCAGGTTGTACAATAGAAATAAAAACTCAGGACGGCACTATGCTATCTACAACCACACTCCCACGGGGAGGGTTTACCGTTGTGAAACGACCAAATAGAGATGAGATAATCCGACAAAAATACAATAATTTGATCGG
>JAAYUA010000108.1 GCA_012517935.1 Acetobacter sp.
GCCTCTGCAAAATAGCGCTCGGCTTCCTCAACGCGATTTTCTTTCAAAAGGAATCGACCAAAATTGAAGCATCCACGAAAATCCCCGCAACGGGCTGCTTTAGCATACCATGCTCGCGCTCGACGAAAATCCTGTTCACATGCCCACCCGTCCTCATAAAAACCTCCAATAATATTAAAGGATTTACAATGCCCAAGCGCAGCGGATTTCCTGAACCAGGCGAAAGCAGCGTCCATATCTGTCGCTCCATTCCAGCCAAGCGTCAGCCCCGTAGCATAATTATACATCCCCCAATCGAGACCACCCTCCGCAGCTCTCTGATACCATAACATTGCCTCTTGCTTATTCACTGAGGCACCCCAGCCAAGTTCACAACACCTGCCGACCATGTTGCAAGCCATGGGAACACCCTGAAGAGCACTGGTGAGAAACCATGCGAAAGCATTGTTTTCATTTCGTGCGGTTCCAATGCCATTCAAGAGCATCTGACCAAGAGCAAGTTGTGCTTCCGCACTCCCTGCCCTTGCCTGTTGCGTAACGAGAGCCAGAATCTTTTCCATGAAGGTCAGAAATGGACTCTGAGATTAACCATGGCCGTGCGACCGGCAGCCTGCATGGCATAATGCGTCGCATATGCCTGCGTGAAGTAACGCTTGTTCGCGATATTCTGAATATTCAACTGCAAGGTATAATGCTTCATGAAATGATAGCTCGCCATGAAATCAAACCGCCAGTAGGATGGAACGAATTTCGGAGCCGTTGGAGAATCTGTTCCATAGATTTTGCTCATGTAATAAACGCCGGCACCAAGCTTGAGATTTTTCGTTGGTTCAAACGTATTCCACAATGACAGACTGTTCGCAGGCGTATTCGGTGCGCGACGGCCATCCATAATGCCCGCACTGGCACCTGAACCGCCATTTTTAACCAGTCTTGCGTCAAGATAGGAATATCCTCCTGACATTTCCCACCAGCGGGTCAAACGACCATTAAGGCTGATTTCACCACCCCGCGTGCGTTTTTTACCTGCGTTGGCTATGCCACCATCAGCCGTTGTAATCTTGAAATTCGTTGCATCAATCTGGAACAATGCACCCGTAACAAATATCCTATTATGCAGGAAGCTCCATTTCGTTCCCACTTCAATCGTTCTGTCACGCTCGGGTTTGAGCGTATCACCTGGAATGCTGCTGCCACGTCCCGGAGCCAGGGAAATATCATCAGATCCCTGCCCAACTGAATTCCCCGGCGGAATGGCTGATGTCGCATAAGACGCATAAATGGAACCATTTGATGCCGGCTTGTAAACCAGCCCACCCTGATAGGTGAACAGATTATCTCCTCGACCATATTCCGCAGTACTGGTCCGATACGTGCTCTGCACATTATCCAGACGAACTGCAAAATTACCTAAAAGTTGAGGCAAGAATGTAATGGTGTCAGTCAGATAGACAGCCTTGGTGTCAAAACGTGTGCTGTTCGGATTTCCTGAGCGCGCCACTTTCCCGGACCATACATCATTGGGATTGGGATTAAGAAGCGTCGTACAGGTATTCGATGAAAAGGCCAAGGCCGTCGCGCATTTGGTAAAATCGCTTCCGGAAAGAACGTTCTTTCCATTCACATAAGCGGTGTAGGTATCGTTCTTTCCTTGCTCGCGTGTGAATTCTGCTCCCATGGAAAAGGAATTCTTGAAACCAAGAAGGTGAACGGTGCCATAAAAATCAGTTTGGTTTGTAGCTGTATCGAAAGTTGAAATACGGGAATTCATACGTCTATAGACATAACCGTAATATATATTCCCCTGACTATCATCAGGCATTGTCCAGATATCATTCTGGGTTGTTTCCGAATAACGCGTCGTATTTCGAATATGAAGATTCTTGCTGAAATCATGCTCGAACCGCAACGTGCCCATATCAATGCCGTCATGGTTACGATCCCGATCTTTCAGACCATACCATGTATTGAAGGGAACATTGACCGGCGCACCGCTTCCCGTCGCCATGACACGTTCTGCACCGTCACTTCTGCGAGAAAATGTCGGATTGTTGTAAGGAATGCCTTCATCCGGTGTGTCGAAATTCTGCATGTGATAATACATCACAGTGACACGATTTGCCGTTCCCAGACCGAACGAAACCGATGGCGCCAGACCATATCGTTGATAATGTGTCGGACCACGGCCTGCCTTGTCTTCATCATCAACCATCAGATTGAAACGGAAAGCCCCCGTGGGTGTGATTTTCCAGTTGCCATCAAATGTGGCCCGACGATAATTTGCATTTCCAAAACCAACATTTGCATCAATGAAATTTTCAAGTTTTGGCATCTTGCTATTAATGACGATAGCGCCGCCTGCACCGGCGCGACCACTCATCGCACCGCTGTCTCCCTTGATCACGTCAATGGATTCAACGTTGAAAGTCTCACGCGCCTGTGCACCAACATCGCGCAACCCGTCCATAAACGTGCTCGACTGAGCATCCTGACCACGCAGAAAGGGACGATCCCCCACAGGATTTCCGCCTTCACCAGCTCCCATCGTAATTCCGGGCACATTGCGTAAAGCATCGGCCAAGGTATGGGACGCGGTTTCATCAAGAAGCTGACGCGAAATGATAGAAACGCTCTTGGGTGTATCCAGCAATGATGCCGTAAATTTTGGAGAGCGGTTTCTGAACTGGCCAATCACATCGATCTGCTCATAATCAGGGATCGATTTATGGTGTTCCGCATTTTTTTTGTCGTCGTGCTTTTTCTTCTTGTCGATCAGTTGCTCGCTATCCGCAGCGAAGGCGATGGACTGTGTGCCGAACCATAATGTGGCCCCCAACAAAGTCAGACTCGAAGCGGTGTCGATTATCTTCCCCGCCGTAGGCTTCACTTGTCCACTCACCCGAGCACCCTTCCTTCAAACACCACAACAACTCTACAAATGCGAGTCATTCGCATAAACGGGCATATGATCAGAATGATATTCATTGTCAATTGCGAATAGATAAAAAATCCTGAAAGACAAATGCATGTGTCTTTCAGGACAACAACAAGCACGACGGATCGCCATGAGATCACGAACGAATCCCACGGACATCAATCTGTTACAATTTCAGGGAAACAAACCGAGGCGGGCATACTCACAGGCAATGGTCGGATCAAAGATATATGCCCTTGATCCGGCCGTATGACAGACAAATTGTCGCCAGCTTATTTCACGCGGTCACGGCAGGCGCTTCAAGCCCAAGCATCAACCGGATGTTCTGGACGGCAGCACCCGAAGCGCCCTTGCCCAGATTATCAAGACGCGCCGTCAAAAGAACCTGCCGTGCTGAATCATTCGCGTGCACACGCAATTCCAGATCATCACGCCCGGCCAGCGCTTCCCCCGTCAGGGATGCCTCCGGCAGCAAAACCTTCACAACCGCGCTTCCTGCGTAACGCGCTTCAAGAGCAGCCTGAATATCCGCCCCGTCAGGATGACCGTTCAGATCCGCCAGATGCAGTGGCACAGACACAATCATCCCCTGTGGAAAGTGACCGACGGATGGCACAAACAAGGGACGACGATGAAGCCCGGCGTGATGCTGGATTTCCGGAACATGCTTGTGTGACAAGCCCAGACCATAAAGTTCAAACGCCGGACCACCCGTTGCCTCATGGGCGGAAATCATATTCTTGCCGCCACCCGAATAACCACTGATGGCATTGATCGACACCGGATGATTCGGGTCCATGATCCCCGCATCAATCAAAGGCCGCAAGAGAGCCAGAGCCCCCGTGGGATAACATCCAGGATTGGAAACACGCGCCGCGGACGCAATCTCTGCCCCACGTTCAGGGGTCAGTTCCGGAAACCCATAACTCCAGCCTTCAGCCACGCGAAACGCCGTACTCGCATCCAGAATACGGGGTTTCCTCTGAGCAGCGGGAAAAGCTTCCACCAGGGCCACAGCCTCACGCGCCGCATCATCAGGCAGACAGAGCACGACAAGATCGGCCTGCCCCATGGCTTCCGCCCGGGCAATCGGATCTTTCCGATATTCCGGATCAATAGAATGCAGCCGAACCGGCAGGTCGCGCAGACGCTCACGGATCCCAAGTCCCGTCGTTCCTGCTTCTCCATCAATAAAAATAGCCGGTTGTGCTGTCATGACCGCCATAAACTTTCAGAAAACCCAGAAAGTCTGACTATACAAATATGACACTCTCCGGACCAGAGCCTCAAAATGAATCTGGCTCCCACGCTCCGATTCAGTCTGGAATCAAAATGAATAGCGTGGATAATCATACCATCGAATTTCAAGCAACAGGACTGGTCGTTTGGGCAATTCACAACCTTCCGGACACGGCAAACTCAAAACCCGCCATATCACCATGATCGCCATTGGTGGTGTTATTGGCGCAGGCCTGTTTGTCGGTAGCAGCGCCACCATTGCTGAAGCCGGACCCGCGATCGTGCTGACCTATGCCTTTACCGGACTTCTGGTCATGGGCGTGATGCGATTGCTGGGCGAGATGTTGCTCGCGCAACCGGGTAAGGGGACTTTCATCGATTACATTCGATGTGGTTGTGGAAGAGCGATGGGTTTCACGGCCGGCTGGCTCTATGCCCTGTTCTGGATCACTGCCATCGGTGAAGAAGCCATCGCAGGCGCGATTATCCTCCAGCCATATACCGGATTGCCCATCTGGATACTGGCCACACTCCTTGTCCTTGCAGTCACTCTCATCAATTTCACTGCTGTCGGCTTTTTCGGCGAGTGTGAGTTTTGGCTATCACTGATCAAAGTCGTCTGTATCATCGGATTCTGCCTGACGGCTGCCGCCTTCCTCGGGGTTCCCGGCATCCAACACAGGGACGTCATGGAGGTTCTGACGCACCACGGAGGCATTCTCCCGCATGGTATCGGCGCCCTCGCCGCGGCGCTGCCAATGGTTCTTTTCTCCATGATCGGTTCAGAAATCGCGACCGTGGCCGCGGCAGAGTCCCAGGATGCTCCGCGTAATCTTGCACGCGTCACACGCACGATCGGCGCACGTATCACGCTGTTTTATATCGCATCCCTGACCCTGATCCTTTGTATCGTTCCATGGACAGAAATCATCCCAGGACATTCGCCGTTCGTATCCGCAATGGAAACAATCGGGATTCCCGGAGCCGGTCCTCTCATGCAGATCGTCGTCTTCAGCGCAGTCATATCCTGCATGAACTCAAGTCTGTTCGTTTCGGCCCGCACACTCTGGCGGCTGGGACAGAGGCATGAAGCCCCTGGCATCCTGCGTCACATGGCCGAAGAAGGAAGCGCTCCCCGCGCCGCAGTCATCATTGCGGGTCTTGGAGGCATGGGCGTTGCCTTTTCTTCCATCCTCGCACCCAATACAATTTTTGCATTCCTGCTGAGCGCAACAGGCGCGATCATGCTGTTTGTCTATCTTCTCGTTGTCATCGCACATCTCCGCATGCGACGGGCGGCACAAAAAGCGGGAACGCCATGGCAATGGACTGCCATCGCTTTTTTCCCTCTCGCCAACTATCTCCTGATTGGAGCGATCGCTGGCGTTATCCTCTCCATGCTCGTTTCGACAGATCAGAGGTCAACGATCATTTCAACCTGTGGCACCATTCTCCTGACATGGAGTTTTTGGGCTTTCGTCCGCCATAACAGTAAGGAACCTGCTGCTTCTCCTTCAGAGGAAGAAGCAGGCCTCTGAAATTTTTATCGGAATTATAAAACCACAGGTAACTACGATATGTTTTATCAGAGAGATCCGGCTCCAAACGTATCACACGCACGAATATCGCCGGAATCCATACCTTTTCTGAACCAGCTCACCCGCTGTGCCGATGTTCCATGCGTAAAGCTGTCTGGCACGACATATCCCTGAGCCTGTTTCTGCAAGCGATCATCACCAACTGCTGCTGCTGCCGCCAACCCTTCCTCGACATCACCTTTCTCCAGAATATTCCTCTGATCATTGGCACGCCGCGCCCAGACACCGGCAAAGCAATCAGCCTGCAATTCCGTTCGTACCGAGGCTCCGGCAGCGCCTTTCATGCCTTGCACACCGGCCCGCTGTTCCTGCTCAAAAATGCCCAGTTCATTCTGCACATGGTGGCCAATTTCATGCGCGATGACATAAGCTCTCGCAAAATCACCACCGGCTCCCAATTTATCCTGAAGTTCACGGAAAAAATCGATATCCAGATAAACTTTCTGATCTGCCGGACAATAAAACGGTCCTGTCGCGGTCTGGGCATAACCACATCCGGACGTCGTCCCGCCCGTAAACAGCACCAGCTTCGGATCATGATAGGTTTTGCCAAGCTTCTGAAAATATGAACTCCAGACATCCTCAGTTGAGGCCAGAATACGTGCAGTGAAAATTTTCTGTGCATCATTTGCGGAAGAGGCTGAAGGCGCCGCGTCCTGATGATTTTCCTGAACCTGACCGCCACCTTCAAGAAGATTCATGACAAGACGAGGATCAACACCGAAATACAGTGCGCCCAGAACGATCAAAAGACCGCCGATACTTCCAATCCGAAGCGGCGCACGCGATCCACCCCCCGAGGCTCCGCGACGGTCATCAATGTTATCGCTCTGCCGCTCATCATCGAGGCGCATGAAAATACCCTTCCTGACAACATGTAATACAGAAATGAAAATGATCGGGGAAAACAAGAAAAAACGGGAAAGCCAGAAGCTTTCCCGTTCCAGACACCTGAAAGATTTTCAGATATCACACATCAAGATTGGCAACTTTCAAAGCATTGCCAACAATAAAGTCACGACGAGGTTCAACAACATCACCCATCAATGTTGAGAACACCTCACCTGCATCCTCCATATCCCCGACCTTCACCTGCAACAATGTACGTACTGCCGGATCAAGTGTTGTCTCCCAGAGCTGCGCGTCATTCATCTCACCCAGTCCTTTGAACCGGTTAATCGCAAGACCACGACGCCCTTGCGCCAGAAGACGCGCGAAAGCCGCAGCAGGTCCTGCCACCTCGGCCTCGTTTCCATTCTCGAATCTGATAACCGCCGGACCATGGAAATCACGCTCCAGACGCCCCGTCTGAGCAGCAAGCCAGCGTGCATCGCCACCACGCAACGTATTCTGATCCAGACGATAGACCTCACCAACGCCACGAACATTGCGCGCCAGTTCGAGACCTTCCGCACTGCCCGTTACCTTCCAGCCACGCTCGGATGGTTCAGATGCTGCATCGAGACGCTGCTGAATCACGTCAATACGCTCAGCAGCCACACCCTGCTCCGCATCGAAACCGCCAGCAATCGCAATCTGCTCCAGAATCCAGAGAGGTGTGCGCGCAGACAAACGACTTGCAACACGATGAGCCTGACGCATGAACGCAACCTCTTCCAGAAGTTGCTCCGCAGACAGCACTCGCCCGTCGGACAGCGTCAGTGTCGTTCCGGAAAGCGCCTTATCGAGCAGATATTCCTCCAGCGCAGCATCATCTTTCAGATAACGCTCTTCATTGCCGCGCTTGGCGCGATATAGAGGCGGCTGCGCGATATAGAGATAACCGCGTTCGATCAGTTCAGGCATCTGGCGGAAGAAAAATGTCAGAAGCAGTGTGCGGATATGCGAACCGTCCACGTCAGCATCTGTCATGATGACAATACGATGATAACGCAGCTTATCAACCGTGAAGCCACCCTGATCGGCCTCCCCACGACCAATCCCGGTGCCGAGCGCCGTGATCAGTGTGCCGATTTCCGCCGATCCCAGCATGCGATCAAAGCGCGCACGCTCCACGTTCAGAATTTTACCTTTCAGCGGCAAAATCGCCTGAAAACGTCGGTCACGTCCCTGCTTGGCTGTTCCACCGGCGGAGTCTCCCTCGACCAGGAACAGTTCCGCTTTCGACGGATCCCGTTCCTGACAATCCGCCAGTTTTCCAGGCAATGAGGAAATGTCGAGAACACCCTTCCGGCGCGTCAGCTCACGCGCCTTACGGGCAGCTTCGCGGGCCGATGCTGCATCCAGCACCTTGCCGACAACCAGTTTCGCTTCTTTCGGATGTGTCTCGAACCAGTGGCCGACAACGTCCGCAACAGCCATCTGCACCACGGGCTGCACTTCGGAGGAAACCAGCTTATCCTTTGTCTGGGAAGAGAATTTCGGATCAGGAACCTTGACGGACAACACTGCCGTCAATCCTTCACGCATATCCTCTCCCACAAGGGAAGCAGCATCTTTTTTCGCAATGCTTTCCGCATAACGACCGACAATACGGGTCAGCGCCTGCCGGAAACCGGCAAGATGGGAACCACCATCACGCTGTGGAATATTGTTCGTAAAGCACAGCATGGTCTCATGATAGGAATCATTCCATGTCAGCGCGAACTCGACCTTGATTCCACTGGCCTCGTTTTCCACAGCCCCGGTCAGGGCTGGCGTCACAACCGGCGTGCGGGAACGATCGAGCCAGCCAACAAAGGCCTCAAGCCCACCATCATAATGGAAGACCTCTTCCCTCACCGGCGTCTGACGCGCATCGCGGAGAACAATTTTCAGACCTGAATTCAGAAACGCCAGCTCTCGCAGACGGCGCTCCAGAATCGGGAATTCAAAGTCGACCTTGGTGAAGGTCTGTGCGCTCGGCTTGAAGGAAACTTCCGTTCCCCGTTCCTCGGAAGACGGGCCGACAACCGTTAGCTCAGCCGTACGTTCACCATGCGCAAAACGGATCACATGCTCCTGGTCATTACGCCAGATGCGAACCACCATCCACTCGGACAGCGCATTGACCACCGCCGCGCCAACACCATGCAAACCACCGGAAACCTTGTAGGAATTCTGGTTGAATTTGCCGCCGGCATGCAGTTTCGTAAGAACGACTTCCGCCGCGCTCACACCTTCTTCGGGATGCATGTCCGTCGGGATGCCACGGCCATTGTCCCGCACTGTAACGCTGCCATCAGCATTCAGTGTGAGCTCACAATGCGTTGCAAACCCGGCCTGTGCCTCATCAACAGCGTTATCGATAATCTCGAACGCCATGTGATGGAGACCCGAGCCATCATCGGTATCACCGATATACATCCCCGGCCGTTTGCGGACTGCATCCAGTCCCTTGAGCACTGAAATCGAGGATGCGCCGTACTCATCATCACCAGACGATGGAACAGACTGATCGGACTGTGACATAAGCTGCGGAAACTCCGGTCTCTTCTGAGGATATTTTTATAGAGGATTCAGCCCGTCCGGACCAGTATTCCTCCGTGTTATAAACAGGCCTGTCTTTCAGGGCGGTTCAACGTCCGACAACATCCGCCCCTCCATCAGGGTCTCAAACCCGACCTTACCACGCAATAACCCAAAAGGCTCCGGGTCTGTCCCGGTCATGACGACCGACGAGGAAAAATCGACCAGAACTGACAGCAGCTTTTCACGCCGTCCACGGTCCAGATGCACAAGCGGTTCATCCAGCAAAAGCATGGGCGCCCTGCCCCTGACTCCAACAATCAGTCCAGCATGTGCGAGAATAATTCCCAACAGCAATGCCTTTTGCTGACCAGTCGAAGAATATGCTGCTTCGCGCCCGGTTTCCATATCACTGATCATCAGATCCGCACGATGCACGCCAAGAGTGGCCTGACCACGCAACGCATCCTCCCCCCGCAGTCGCCGCAACTCTGCCCGCAACCAGTCTTCAACCATAAGGGCCGGATTCGTCTCCAGACGATCTGCAATCTTGCAAACCAGCGTCAGTTGCGCCCCAGGAAATCCTCCCGCCATTTCAGGACCAGCAGCATTCAGCCGGGCAATCATCTCCACCCGTCCGGCAACAACGGCAACCGTATGGCGGGCGATCTCATCTTCCAGACCACTCAGCCAGCCACCTTCATCCCGACGTGTTTGCAAGACCTTGTTTCTCTGCCACACAGCCCGGGCAACGGCGGATAATTCCCGCGCATGATGCGGGGCCAGAGCAACCACCAGACGATCAAGGAAACGGCGTCGTCCACCAGCACTCTCACTAAACAGACGATCCATCTGCGGCGTCAGCCACACAGCAGACAGATATTCCGAAACATCGTCCCGCTTGCGAACCGGACGGTCATCCATCCTGAATTCACGATTTCTGCCTGAAGAGGCCCCCGCCCCTGTCGCCAGATCAACGACTCCTCCACGATCCGCAGAAAATCGCGCAGCCACTCCCCAGCTTTGCGCTTCTTCCCGCTCACCCGCAGATCGAAATGGCCATTCGACGCTCCGCGCTCCGCGCAATCCGCGCCCGGGCACAAGCAGGGAAAGAGCTTCCAGAAGATTGGTTTTGCCGCTCCCATTTTCTCCCGTCAGCACCGTGTGAACCGATGAAGGCTCCCACACAAGACGACGGTAATTTCGGAAATCAGTCAGAACCAGACGCTGAATACGGGTCATTCCCGAAAGCCTGTCCAGTTCAGAACATCCAGCGGGACAAACCAGAACCCGCCAGAAATATCATCATGATCCCAAACGGCGCATCAAACACGCATCGGCATAAGAACATAAAGCGCTGAAGGGCTGTCCACGTCACGCACAATGGTCGGAGCAGCGCTGTCTGCAAAAACGAATTCAACGTTCTGTTCGACCTGATCGGTGATGTCGTTCAGGTAGCGGGCCTGAAAGCCGATTTCCATCGTTTCACCATCATAAGTGACACGGTCATCATCAAGCTCTTCCCGTGCGGAGCCCTGATCCGAACTCACGGCTGAGAGAACAAGAAGATCACGCGAAAGCGTCAGCTTCACCGGACGGGAGCGCTCCTGACTGATCGCAGCCACACGCGCCACCGCATTGGCGAAATCCTTTTTGCCAACACGCAGAACACGGCTGTTACCCGTCGGGATCACACGCTGATACTCGGGGAATGTCCCGTCAATCAGCTTCGAAGTCAGCATCACAGCACCGATCCTGAACTGAATGCGTGTCTCAGACAGGGCGACTTCGACCTCTTCCGGACCTTCATCCAGAAGTTTCCGCAATTCAGCAACGGATTTGCGGGGAATAATGACACCCGGCATCCCATCCGCACCTGCCGGAATTTCAGTTTCAACCCGCGCAAGACGATGACCATCAGTCGCCACGGCCCGCAGCACGCCTCCGACTTCACCTTCTGTCACGTGAAAATAAATACCGTTGAGATAATAGCGCGTCTCTTCAGTCGAAATCGCGAATTTCGTCCGGTCAATCAACGATTTCAAAACGGCTGTATTCAGGCGGAAACGATATGGCAGATCGCCAGCAACCATCGACGGAAAATCATCAACGCTGAGCACGTTCAGGCGTGTTGCAAAACGCCCGGAGCGCAAATGCAGCGGCTCATCATCAGATGCGCAGTCAAGCTCAATATCCGTACCATCCGGCAGCTTGCGCACGATTTCATAGAGAACCGAGGCAGGAGCCGTAACCGCACCGGGGTTTATGACCGTTGCCGGAATTTCCTCGACAACCGCGATCTCCATATCCGTCGCCGTCAACGCGACGCGGTCTTCCTTTGCCTCAATCAGAACATTCGCGAGAATGGGAATGGTGTTGCGCTTTTCGGCAACGCTCTGAATATGCGCCAGTGCTTTCAGCAGCGTTACGCGCTCGACCTTGAACTTCATTGACGACAAATCCTCCGCGGCGCAGACCGGACCATGCCTGTTCTCCGGTCTGAAAAGGTAGAACAGACTAGCAGCATGACTGCCAACGCGAAAGAGTCTGCGCCTGTCAGTTTTCGAGCATCCGGCGCAAAAGTTCAACATCCTCGGCAAAAGCCGAATCAGCGGCCATCAACTCGGTCACACGTTGCACGGCATGCATGACAGTCGTGTGGTCACGATTGCCAAATTTCCTGCCGATTTCCGGCAAGGAGCGGCTGGTCAACTGCTTGGCAAGATACATCGCCACCTGCCGTGGACGCGCAACAGCACGTGCACGACGGGCAGACGACATGTCCGTCAGGCGAATATTCCAATGTTCGGCAACTTTCCGCTGAATTTCCTCAATCGTGACCCGACGGTCATGGGCCTTGAGAATATCGTGCAGAACCTCATGCGTGGATTCCAGTGTCACTGGACGGCCAAACAGGTTGGCATGGGCGATCAGACGATTGAGCGCGCCTTCCAGCTCACGCACGTTGCTGGTGATCTTGTGCGCCAGAAATTCGAGAACCTTGGCCGGAACCGTCACGCCCGATGCCAACGCCTTGGCTTCCAGAATGGAAATGCGGAGTTCAAATGTTGTCGCGTGAATATCCGCGACCATTCCGCAGCCCAATCGCGTGCGCAGACGGTCTTCCAGTCCGGACAGATCGGAAGGCGATTTATCAGCCGACACAATGATCTGACGACCAGCATCCACCAGTGCGTTGAACGTATGGAAAAACTCTTCCTGCGTGTTGTCCTTGCCAATCAGGAACTGAAGATCATCGATCATCAGCACATCAACGGAACGCAGTTGTTCCTTGAATTCCATAGTGGACTGCGAACGGATCGCGCCGATGAAACGGTACATGAATTTCTCGGCTGACATATAGGCAACCGTACTGCGCCCTTCCGCGATCAACTGCGTCCCGATCGCATGCATAAGATGGGTCTTACCCAAACCAACACCGCCATAAAGGAACAACGGATTGAAACCCGGGCTTGAAGGCTTCTCAGCCACACGCCGTGCGCAGGCATAGGCAAACTCATTCGGCTTACCGACGACGAAACTTTCAAACGTGAAACGTGGATCAAGCGGCGCCGTAAGATCATGCTTCAGATCAGCCGGAGCAGGAGGCGCCGGAGCAGCCGCACCAGCAGATGTCACGGAAGCAGACTGAACGTTGCCCGTGTCTTCATCACCACCAGACGCATTCTCCGGCTGTACTGCCGGAAGATCACCGGGACGGGCAACCTGCAATTCCACGCGACGGATCGAAGGAAGTTCGGCATTCCACAGGGCATTCAGCCTGTCGCCATATTGTCCACGCACCCAGTCCCGCAGAAAACGCGTGGGAAGCAGCAACGTGATCTCATCACCATCAAGCGGACCGACTGTGATCTGACGGAGCCAGGTGCGGTATTCAACCTCCCCGACTTCCGTCTTCATTCGATCACAGATACGACTCCACGCATGCACCAGAAGTCCCGCCGGAGCACCGGCAATGCTATCTTCCTGCCCCTGGAGCACGGCTGTCATCCCGTCCACATCATCTTCAGCCGGGACATTCGCCCCGGAAGCGGCACGCATTTCAAATCTGCTCATCGCCCCCGTGTTTATCCCTTCTGGATCAGATAATCCGTTCTTCCATCAGACAAAAGAACACCACACACTGCCGCCTGCGCGGCAATATTCCAGTGTTCCGACATTCAGGAAATCCACGATGCCGACACTTTGAAACGGCAAAAACTGCGAGCTACCAGAATAAAGCAGCGCCCCGAACACAGCAACGGGATTCTCGCCGCAGCCGTCGGAAGCGCTCATGCCATTTCTGTTTTCGGCCAAGAAAAAACCGACTCTCCAAACAGGAAAGTCGGCTTTTCATTCACAATCCAGACAACCGGATCAGGCCGCGGCAATTGCCTTGATACGGGCTGACAGGCGGGAAATCTTGCGTGCAACGGTGTTGCGATGAACAACACCCTTGGTTGCGGCGCGCTGGATTTCAGGCTGAGCCAGCTTCAGTGCAGCGGCAGCTTCATCCTTATTGCCCGAAGCAATAGCCACCTCAACCTTCTTGATGAAGGTGCGCATGCGGGACATGCGGGCGGTGTTGCGCGCCGTCCGGCGCTCGGTCTGACGGATGCGCTTCCGCGCTGATGCGATATTCGCCATGGGTTTTGATACGGTCCAGCTTGATTAATAAAAGACAAACCAAGCCATATGACATAGCCCGGGTGGTCCCAATGAGGTGGGGTTCTCTAATCCAAAGGAGAGGTCGGCGTCAAGCAGAGTCCGCTTTCTGCCGTTTTGGACAGAAAAAAGTGGAGCGTCCGGCCATCACGATGGACTGGACTCCCGGACATCCGATATCCCCGGAGCAATCCGGGCAAGGTTTCCCCGCACGTCCGTAAACCTGCCATGAATGCTGGAAATATCCCAGTTGACCATCAGGCTGGGCATAATCTTTCAGACTGGAACCACCAGCCGCCACAGCGTCACACAAGACATTGCGAATGGCGGATACCAGACGTTTCAGTTCGCCTGACTTGAGATCTCCACCATGGCACTGTGGATGGATTCCCGCTCTGTACAGGGCTTCACAGACATAAATATTCCCAAGTCCGGAAACGATTTTCTGATCCAGAAGAAGTGTTTTGATCGGTGAATTCCGTCCAGCCAGCGCCTTTCCCAGAGTCGCGGCGCTGAAACCTGCCTCCAACGGCTCCGGCCCCATGCTGGCAAGCAAGGAATGCTCGTCCTCTTTATGTGTCGAAACCAGATCAACCATTCCGAATCTTCTCGGATCAATCAGACCGAAACGGACACCTTCTCTCGTCCGGAACATCAGATGTTCATGCTTCACCGGCGCATCGACCTCTGCCGTCCCGCACGACTCCGCCAGCATGACGCGCCCCGACATCCCGAGATGCAAAAGCAGCGACTCGCCTCCGGAAAGACGCATGAGAATATATTTGCCCCTGCGACGGAACGAATCGATCCGTTGGCCCTTCAGCCTGCGAGCAAGATTGGCAGGAAACGGACGCCGCAAATCGGGGCGTCGTACGTCAACTGCGACGATTGTCTGTCCTTCAAGACGTGCCTGCATCGCACGCATGACGGTTTCTACTTCCGGGAGTTCTGGCATGTCAGGAAATCACGCTATACGTTGCAGACCATGAACGACAATGCCTCCACTTCCTCTTTTGCTTCTTCTTCCCCCGAAATGTCGCCGGGGACAGAGGAAACCACCGATTTCGGCTACCGCTCGGTTCCACGGGAAGAAAAAAAGCCGCTGGTCCGTGCCGTGTTCGACAGCGTGGCCACCAAATATGATCTGATGAATGATCTGATGTCTCTGGGCGTTCACCGCGCATGGAAACGGACATTCATCGCTGCCATGGCGCCACAGCCGGGATTGAGCCTGCTCGATCTGGCCGGCGGCACAGGCGATATCAGCTTTGGCTGGCTGAATGCCGGAGGTGGCCCCGCCATCCTGACAGACATCAATGCGAGCATGCTGTCCGTTGGCCGCGACCGCGCCATCTCACGGGGTTACGTCTCCGACCTTTCGTTCTGCGTCGTCGATGCCGAGCAGATCCCGCTTCCAGACCGCAGCGTTGATCGCGTTACCATCGCTTTCGGCCTTCGCAACTGCACCGACAAGGCCTCTGTCCTGCGCGAAGCCCGCCGCGTACTCCGTCCGGGCGGACGTTTCCTCTGTCTCGAATTCTCCCGCGTTCAGGTCGCAGCGCTCGCTCCGATCTATGACACATGGTCGTTCAAGGTCCTGCCAAAGATGGGCGCCATGGTCGCCGGGGATCGTGAAAGCTATCAATATCTCGCGGAAAGCATTCGCATGTTCCCCGATCAGGAAACTCTGGCCCAGATGTTCCGTGATGCCGGCTTTGCCCGGGTCAGCTATCAATCCCTGACCGGTGGAATCGCAGCCATCCATTCCGGCTGGCGTCTGTAAAACAGCGCCGTTCCCGGAGCATCATCCTCTCATGCAGCCACCGTACGCACATAATCCTGTCCGCTCCGTTCCCACCGGAAAACGGGTTCTTCTGATCGTCGGTGGCGGCATCGCTGCCTATAAAACACTCTCACTTGTGCGGCTTCTGGCGACAGATGGTATTGAAACCCGCTGTGTGCTGACACGCGCGGGAAGCGAATTCGTCACCCCCCTGTCCCTGCAGGCGCTCAGCGGTCACACGGTCTATCAGGATCTGTTCTCCCTGACTGACGAGCAGGAAATGGGGCATATCGCTTTATCCCGCTCCGCTGATCTGATCGTTGTCTGTCCGGGAACCGCCAATCTTCTGGCGAAAATGGCATCCGGACTGGCGGACGACCTCGCCTCCACACTCCTGCTGGCAACAGACACACCTGTGCTCGTCGCGCCCGCCATGAATGTGAGGATGTGGGAGCACCCGGCGACCATCAGTAACGTCGCGCTGCTGCGCACACGCGACGTCATGCTCGTCGGCCCGGACACAGGCAGCATGGCCTGCGGTGAATTCGGTCCCGGCAGACTCGCCGAACCTGAAACCATACGCGATGCCATTGTCGAAGCGCTTTCGGCCTCCGCACCCACACAGATTCTGACAGGTCGACATGTTCTGGTGACCGCTGGTCCCACACACGAACCCCTCGACCCCGTCCGTTATATTGCCAATCGATCTTCCGGTCAGCAGGGCTATGCGATCGCAGCCGCGCTGGCGCGTCTTGGGGCACGCGTCACACTTGTCAGCGGCCCAACGAATCTTCCCTCGCCTCCGGGTCTTGAAACGATCCGGGTTGAGACCGCGCTGGAAATGGAAGCCGCCGTTCAGGCAAGCCTGCCAGCCGATGCCGCCATTTGCGCCGCAGCCGTGGCCGACTGGAGAGTCGCACACGCGTCAGACCTCAAGATCAAGAAAAAACCAGGGGCCGCACCGCCCACCCTGCATCTGGTTCCCAACCCCGATATCCTTGCAGGCCTCAGCGCTCCAGGCCCACGACGCCCCTCTCTTGTGATCGGCTTTGCGGCTGAAACAGATAACGTCGAAAATCACGCCTTGGAGAAACTGAAACGCAAAGGATGTGACTGGATTATCGCAAATGATGTCTCTCCCGGCACGAATGTGATGGGTGGACGCGAAAATCGTGTTATCATTCTCACACATTCCAACAGGGATGTCTGGCCGCTCATGAGCAAGACGGAGGTAGCACGTCGTCTTGCGGACAGAATTGCACTGTGTCTGACAGATAAGGTTCCTGACGGCCCGCAGCCGTGAACACTGCATGCTCATGTCAGGCATTCTTTCTTTTCGTCATATGGCGTCCTGCCACATGGCCACACTTCAGGAATTCGCTCCGTGATATTTTGCACGCCGTATTGTCCGGTTTCCTCCCTCGGGGCGTATAGCCACATGAGGAAAGGAGAGCAGTCATGACGGCCTCTGCGATTGATGTCCGCATCCAGCGCCTTCCCCACGCAGCAGACCTGCCTCTGCCATCCTACGCCACATCAGGCGCTGCTGGCATGGATTTGCAGGCCGCCATCACCGAACCGCAGGAAATTCCACCGGGAGGCCGTGCACTGATCCCCACCGGACTGAAAATCGCCTTGCCCGCAGGATATGAATTGCAGATCCGTCCACGTTCCGGGCTGGCTTTGAAGAACGGGATCACCCTGCCCAACACACCCGGAACAATCGACGAGGATTATCGCGGCGAAATCGGTGTCATCGTCATGAATGCCGGCAGCGAGCCTTTCGTGGTCACACGAGGACTCAGGATCGCACAGGCCGTTATCGCGCCCGTGTTCCGTGTCCGATGGAACGAGACGGAAGAGCTTGATGCCACAGAACGCGGCAGCGGCGGCTTCGGCAGCACCGGACGATAACAGGGAGAAGGAACCTCAGGTGAAACCTCCTCCTGCTGGAACGGATCAGGAAGCAGACTCGCCACCGCCGCAGATATCCGGAACCATCATGTTCGGACTCTGCGGCCTGTTCTTCCTGCTGCTTTTCCCGGCGACGGCCTGGGCCGCCGGAAAAGACATTACACATGCGGCCCTTCTCGATGCGCTGGCATTGACCGCCAGTCGGATGGTCGTTTCTCTGACAATGGCGCTGCTTTGCGCTTTTCCCCTTGCCGCTCTGGCCCAGAGGAAAACCGCTACAGGACTTTCCCTGCGCACAGCCCTGAATTACGTAGCCAGAATTCCGGCAACAGGGTTTCTACCCATCGCAGCCCTGACCCTGACATCCCTCTCGCAGCATGCCATCCACCATCCCGCAACCATTATCACAGCCCTCACGCTCAGCCTCCTGCTGCCACTGACCGAAAGTCTGTGCAACGGCCTGAATGCTGTCCCTCCGGACCTCAAGGCCGTTGCCCGCCAAATCGGATTGAGTTCATGGCAGCGTTTCTGGCGCCTGAACGTTCCTTGCAGCATGGCTTCGCTGACGCGCAGTATCGTCCAGCATGTCCCGATGGGATGGTTCCTGCTGCTCTGGGCTGAAATCATCTCACACCCCGAAAGCAACGGAGGATTAGGGCCGTTCATGCTGCGTGCAGTAGCGAACATGAACATCCCTATGATCGTCTTCGCCCTGCTGGGCATGTTGCTGATGATCGTCTGCTGTGAATATCTTCTGTTCCGTCCATTATTGTTCTGGAGCAGCCACTTCCAGCCCCTGAAAAAGGGGGCCGGACACGAACTCCGCACGCCAGCGATTTTCCGTCGCTTCCTTCTCATTCAGCTTCTTCATGAATGGCTGAGCCCGCTCCTGCTCGGCTTGGCCAATCTTCCTTTCGGACGCCGCCCGACAGCCAGACAGGCGGAACCTAACACTCCACACAGCCATACACTGACTGTTCACATCACCCGTCTGCTCTGCCTCATTCTGGCGCTGGCATTGCCGATATGGTGGCTGGCGACAGGCGCTCTGAACGCGGCAGACTGCGCAGCCTTGCTGACCGGCGCTCTCGTCACGCTCCTGCGCTGCGCTCTGGTCCTGATCCTGACAACCGCAATCTGGCTACCCGTTGCCACAGCCATCGGTCTGAACCGTTCCTTCTCCGCACGTTTCATCCCGGCGGCCCGCATGCTCGCAGCCTTCCCGACCAGCCTGCTGTTTCCGCTGGCAGCACTCGCCATACGCAGTCAGCCCGTGCCGATACAAATCAGCATCAGCCCAATGCTGATTCTCAACACACAGTGGATCATTGCCTTTGCCCTGATCCGTGCCGCAGGAAGGTTTCCCTCAAACCTTCTGACCGCTGCACGCGCCATGCAGGTCAGGGGATGGCTATGGTGGCGGGTTGTCATGCTTCCTGGCCTTGCCAGCAGCGCCACGAAAAGCATCGGCACAGCTTTTGCAGAAACATGTGGTGTTGCCATTGCCGCAGAATACCTGATTGACGGCCAACTCCCCCTCTCCGCTGGCGGCATCGGCTCTCTGATCGCAGCGGCGATCAGAAACGGAAACCTGCCCCATGCAATTACGGGCGTGCTTGTGATGACAGCCTTTCTCATCACCATAGACCGGTTCCTGTGGAGAAGACTCCGTGACTGGTCAGAACGACGTTTCGGACGGACGATATGATAGACGCAGAATATCAGGACAGCGATGAACTCCTGCGCCTGACCAACATCGGCCAAAGCTATGCTTCAGGGAACTCCAGTCCCGACAGCTTGGTGCTCGATGATATCAACCTCACCCTGCACACTGGAGAAATCGTCGGTCTGATCGGACGTTCCGGATCCGGTAAATCCAGCCTCATGCGCATTATGGGCGGCGTTCTGAAACCGACGACCGGACAAGTCACCCTGCGGGGCAAAGCCCTGACGGGACCGGGGTCTGAAATCGGCATGGTGTTCCAGTCCTTTGCCCTGTTCCCATGGCTCAGTGCTCTGGAAAATGTCACCCTTCCGCTCGAAGCCCGCAACATGCCACGCAACCAGCGTGAAGAGCGCGCCCGCGCCGTGACCGGCCTGCTGGGCCTGAGCGGCTATGACAATGCATGGCCACACGAACTCTCCCCCGGTCTGGCCCAGCGCGTTGGACTGGCCAGGGCACTGGTGACACAACCCGACGTGCTTTTGATGGACGAACCTTTTGCGTCCCTTGATGTGCTCGCGGCAGAAAATCTTCGCACCGATCTGGTCGAACTCTGGAGCGAGCGTCAATTACCCTGTCATGGCGTGTTGCTGGTGACGCACAGCATCGAAGAAGCCGTGCTGATGTGTGATCGCATCGTTGTGCTCTCTTCCAATCCCGGACGGATCGAGCACGAACTGCATGTGCCTTTTACACATCCGCGGGACAGGGAATCCGCCGAATTCCGACAGTTTGTCGATGACATCTACAGTCTGATGACCCGCCGCGCTCCGATCGTGTCGGAAGCCATACTTCCGGAAGAGCATGTGCCAGCAACCACACGGGGCACCCCCCCCCTGCCTCCTGTTGCTGTGGAAGGCATGATGGGCCTGATCGAAGCGCTCGCGGCCTCACCTCTCGATGGTCGTGCCGATCTGCCATTGCTGGCCGGCAAGGCGCTGATGGAACTGGACGATCTCTTTCCTCTGGCCGAAGCATTGCAGCTTCTGGAACTGGCTGAACTGGAAGACGGAGATATCATCCTCACCCGTGAAGGCGGACGTTTCGCAAATAGTGGAACGGAAGAGCGGCGCGCCATCCTCCGACATGCTCTGAGGCAGGGATTACCGCTGATCCGTGAAATCTGCTCAACACTCGATGAACGTCCCTCCCACACCACATCGGCAGCAACATTCCGTGAAATGCTTCAGGAAGATATGTCAGCAGATTACGCCGCGCAGACCTTGCAGACACTGGTCAACTGGGCCCGTTATGCTGGTCTCTTTGACTATGATGAAGACAACGACAAACTTTTTCTGGATGACAGCGCACTCTGAAAAGCCAAGAATAACAATAGGCCAAACAAAATTCAGGATATCGTGTGATATTCTGCTTCGTCAGAACCTGTGCTCTCAACCCGCAACCGAAAAATATCTGTCTCAGGCACACACTTTATTTTCGTCCGAAAGACACATCTGAACAGGAATATTATCGATGTCATCAAAGTTTCGTTCTTCCGTACACACCTCCACGCAACGCACGACATCCCCATTCAGAGCACGCTTTCTGGCGCTTGGTTTTTACACAGCCCTGTGCAGTGTCGTCTCCATCCCTGTTCTGAACACAACGGCCTGCGCTGCAAGCACGGTGCAGCAACCCGTCCATGCCACACTCCCCAATGGGCTTCGCGTGGTGATCGTTCCAGACGCCCTCGCTCCCGTGGTTACAACCGAACTGAACTATCTGACAGGTTCAGCTGAAGCCCCAAAAGGCTTCCCGGGCACCGCGCATGCACTGGAACACATGATGTTCCGTGGTTCAAATGGATTGGACAAGGACCAGCTTTCCACCATCGGAGCACGTCTTGGCGGCAGTTATAATGCCGACACCACTGAAGACGTCACGCAATATTTCTACACAGCCCCGGCTGAGGATCTTCCCATCCTTCTGAAAATCGAAGCTCTTCGGATGAACGGTCTGACACTCTCCCAAGCAGACTGGGAAAAAGAACGTGGCGCTATTTCACAGGAAGTATCACGGGATCTGTCCAGTCCGAGCTACCGTTATATTTCCCAGTTGCAGGGCATTCTGTTCAAAAATACACCTTACGAATTTGACGCCCTTGGATCCCGTCCATCCTTCGACAAGACAGATGCAGCTCTTCTCAAAAAGTTTTACAAAACATGGTATGCTCCGAATAACGCCATTCTGGTGATCACCGGTGATGTCGATCCGGAAAAAACACTTCAGCAGATCCGCGATATCTTCGGCCCCATTCCCTCCCGCAAACTACCAGAACCCGCTATTGTCAAACCCGGACCTGTCCCTGCAAAAACACTGAATATTCCGACGAATTACCCCGTCAGCTTTGCAACCATTGCCTTCCCGATGCCCGGCATGACATCGAAAGATTTCGCAACTGCCGATATCCTCTCCGATGTTCTCGGCAGTCAGCGCGGGGCACTTTACCAACTGGTTCCAGCCGGCAAGGCGCTGTTTGCCGGTTTTGAATTTGCACCAAAAAAACAGGCAGGTTTCGGCATCGCGATCGCGGCTTTCCCGAAAGGCGGGAACGCCAAGGAAAGCCTGGATAATATTCAGAACATTCTTGCAGAAATCAAAAATAAAGGCGTTCCTGCCGATCTGGTCGAAGCCGCCAAACGTCGATCAATCTCGGAGCTTGGTTTCTCTGCCAATTCAATCAGCGGCCTTGCATCAGTCTGGTCGACAGCCTTGGCCTTCCAGAATCTGACATCGCCGGATGAAATGATCGCGGCCTATCAATCCGTCACCCCTGAAGACGTAAATCATCTGGCTTCACATATTCTGGACCCCGCGCACGCAGTAACCGCAATTCTCACACCAGAAGAATCAGGCAAACCGGTTGCTGGCGCTGGCTTCGGCGGCGCTGAATCATTCGGCGGCGCACCTGAAAAACCTGTTACTCTTCCTGAAT
Source organism: Acetobacter sp. (assembly GCA_012517935.1). GTDB lineage: Bacteria > Pseudomonadota > Alphaproteobacteria > Acetobacterales > Acetobacteraceae > Acetobacter. The sequence continues at coordinate 22,201 of JAAYUA010000108.1, forward strand.
GGGCTGAAGCAGCACTTTCCACACCCACATTACCCCCGGCCGCCCCGGCACCTTCTGTTTTCAAGCTTGATAATGGTCTGTCATTGATCGTGCGTCCGGCCCATGTGAGCCATACAATCCAGTTATCCGGCATGATCCAGACAGAACCTGCCCTGCAGGAACCCGCAGGGCAGGAAGGCGTCAGCGGCATTGTCGATGAACTGTTCAGCTATGGAACCTCCACCCATGATCGTCTGGCTTTCCGTAAAGCGCTTGATGACATCCCCGCCTGGGAAAGTGCCGGCTCGGGTTTCTCACTGAGAGCTTCAACTGAAAATTTCCCCGCCGCCATGACTCTTCTGGCAGAAAATGAACTCCATCCGGCTTTCCCTGAGCAGGCTTTCACCATTGTGCGCCAGCAAAATGCACAGGCTCAGGCCGGAGTTCTCAAATCCCCTGCCTATCTGTTCGAGCGTGCCATCACAACAGCAGTGAACCCACCGAACGATCCAACATTGCGTCAGACAACGCCTTCGACGATCATGTCGATCACTCTCAATGATGTGCGGGATTATTACAAAAAGACTTTCCGTCCGGATATGACCACAATCGTCATCACCGGTGACATTACTCCCCAAAAGGCGTTGGACATCACACGACGCGAATTCGGAACATGGAAAGCCTCTGGTCCAAAACCCGATATCAATCTTCCAAAACGTCCCGATAACAAAGCAACAAACGCTCATGTGCCGGACAGCAGCAGTGTTCAGGACACCGTTGTTCTGGCGGAAAGTATTGGCAACATGGATGCGTCCAATCCGGAACGCTACTTCCTTCAACTGGGCGATGAAGTGCTGGGCGACGGTTTCTCATCCCGCCTCTATCGCGACCTGCGTGTCAAAAACGGTTATGTTTATACTGTCAGCAGTGGTTTGAGTTTCAGCCGCACACGCGCCGGATACTCCATCAGCTTTGGTGCCGATCCGGACAAAGTCGGAGCAGCAGCACGCCTTGCTCTGAAAAATCTTGAAGATATGCAAAGCCAATTCGTCACGGACAGTGAACTGAATATCGCAAAATCATCGATTCTTCGAAGCCTGCCCCTGCAACAAGCCAGTCTTGACTCCATTGCCAGCCACTACCTTGGTCTGACGTCTCTGGATCTCCCCTTGAACCAGTCAGATATCGCAGCCAAAATTTACTATGACGCAACGGTCGAAAATATTCGGGATGCATGGAAGAAATATCTTCGCCCCGCTGATTTCGCGACCGTCATCAAGGGACCAGCCGTCAAATAGTCTGACTTTCCGTCTTCCTTGACGAGATCGGCGGATGATGTCGGACGTTCTCCGGGATCATCCGTAACAGACTGAATACACATGGTTCCATTCAGTTACTGAAGAGAAAAATATCTGTCACTGAAAGGCTGTTTTCTCGCAAGTAACCCTATCGTCGATGAGTTCTGAATGTCACCACGTCTTCTTGCCTCTCCACTGCTGCTCGTTCTGCTCACCTCCTGTGCACAAGATCGGATTGATGGTTGCCAACGGCATCACCGTTCCAGTGGTTTAAACAGAACCGGGGCAGAATTTATGCAAGGGGCCGGTATGCTCGGAGGTATGGCTGGCGGCATGGTTGGCGGTGTCGCCGGGTCGGCTATCGGAATGGGGATGCATGGCCTGACAGGATTGACAGGCATGGGAGGAGGCCCCGGAAACAACAAGCCCGGTGGAATGGGGGACGCCCCTGACGCGGATGAACCCGCACCATGCGCCTCCTCTTCTCCCCCGCCATCCATCCCTGGAGCCAACAACGGCTCTACGACCAGCACCAGTCGTCCCTCTTCAATGCCCCTCACGACTGAGGAAGAAAAAATTACGTTCAGTGAAGATAAATAGCCGACACCGTTCCTTCTTCCACTCTGTTTTCTGGATAGCGGATTTCAAGGACACGAAGAGTGCAGAAAATACACGAAGAAAGATGACGTCAGGACATATTCTTCATTACAATTACAGGAGGAGCCTTCTCACTCATAAGGATCAACTTCATGGCCGACACAGCGAAATATCTTCTGAACCCGGGAGATCCTGCACCTTCGTTCAAAATGCCTGCAAGCAAAGGCCGCACTGTGGCATCTGACGATCTTAAAGGCCGTCCCTACCTGCTTTATTTCTATCCAAAGGCTGATACGCCCGGCTGCACAACGCAAGCCTGCGGCATACAGGAAGCCTTACCCAGCCTGAAAAAGCTTAACCTTACCGTCATTGGCGTCAGCCCTGACCAAATGCCAGCCATTGAAAAATTCGCTGACAAATACGGTCTCGAATTTCCTCTCGCCAGCGATGAAACGCACGCCGTTGCAGAGGCCTACGGAGTATGGGTTGAAAAATCGATGTATGGGAAAAAATATTTTGGAATGGAGCGTTCCTCATTCCTTGTCGATGCAGATGGATGCATTCGTAATATCTGGCGCAAGGTCAAGCCAGCAGAACATGCAGCAGACGTCGAAGCTGCAGCGCAAGCATTGTAAAACATTTTCCTGATCGAGGCTGAAAAGTCGCTATCAGGTCTTTTCTGACTCTCACCCTCCATCGGAACATGTTTTAGAAAAGGAGCGGGTTTTCCAAACCCTCCTTTTCTATATTACTGCCGTTCATAACGTGTCAGACTGAGCTAACTGGCACATTCTGATGCGCCACTGATGGGCGCAGGCACGGGAACCTCAATGCTTCCGATCAGAGACAATCGATGAAGCTCGGATGTCATATCTCATTCTGATTTCCTGTGTCGCTACGCCTCTCTACTGGCTCAGAACACAAAAACTCAGCACGTTCTAACTCGCGTTTCCCAAATGTAACCAAATACCTAAGCAAGAGTGAAACATGCAGGAAAAATCCGCCATGAATGCTCATTGCGCAGTGCGTTGATTCATCAAAATTAAGAATATGCAGTCTGATTTGAAAACAAAAAAGGGACTTAGCCACTCCCTGACTAAGTCCCTTTTTCTCAGATCAAAAGACTATTTGCCGGCAATAGCACTGCCGGCAAGCAATCCAAGAACAAGCAGAACAATAAAAATAACAATGGCGATGAAAAACAGGATTTTTGCCATCCCAGCGGCAGCACTGGAAATACCACCGAAGCCGAATAGCCCCGCTATCAGAGAAACAATCAGAAAAAACAAAGCTAACTTTAGCATAACAAATCTCCCTTATTCCTGGATTTTGCGCTCTCGTAACTTTGAATTAATCTATTCCGTTTCCAAACTTATTTTGTCAAATTCCGCTTTCGCAGAAAACATACACCGCCAAATATGCTCAGAAACATGATGAACAGAGCCAAAATCGGACGATCTACAGCGACATCCCCGACAGAAGCCGCGATATCTCCATAAAGTCGAGCACAGTTCGTGCGACGTTTCCTCAGCCAGGAAACAAACTGCCCATCGACCCCATCCAAAAGTCGATCAACATTATCTTCAGGCAGCATATCCATGTGAGAGAGTTCCGTCATCATATGTTTCCTTCAAAATCGAAGAATCTCACCTATCGACAAATTTCATACAAGGTATTTGCCGCAAAATGATCATTCTCAAAATCAACGAAAACCCGAGCAGGAATGCTCCCGATCACAGCGTTTCGCGCTTTTGAACGCCTCTACATCGTTCATCTTAAAAGCTTTTTCGGCAATTCTATCGGATGCTTGGCCCGTCCAACAGAGCCATGCATAACGTCCGGATTCATCCTTCTTTCCATGGTGGTGAAAACACCACTCTTTGCATTCCCAGCTATTCTCAAAACTATCCGAGGGAAACATGATGTGGAACAGCGGATGGTCTTACAGAATTAGTAGCTCTGAGCAACCAGAACCCAAGCACTATATAAGGAGCGACTTTTTGTAGCTTCGTGCTGCATCCGGCCAGAAAAAGCTCCGTTGAACGAACTTCTATTTAGAGAACAAACCGCTCATCGCATCTGAATCGCTCAAAAAACTTTCTTCCTCCATTAGAAGCAGAGCTCACATCATTGCCAGCACAGAACTGAAGTGAAAGTTTTGCGAATTCCATCCCGGCATGATCACATCAGAGGACGCATATAAGGAACACCCTCCGTCATGCTATGATCGCGACAACAAAAAAGGCGGCCCGAAAGCCGCCTTTTCATCACCGTATTATCACAGCACCTGAGAATCAGGCAGCCAGATCAGCTTCAGCTGAAACTTCCGGCTTCGGGCCACTATCCTGGCCTTTGGCAGAAACGTCACGGTCAATAAGCTCGATGACAGCCATATCAGCTGCATCACCATAACGAACGCCAGCCTTCAGAACACGGGTGTAACCACCAGTGCGAGCCTTGTAACGATCAGCAACTGTCGAAAACAGCTTGCTGACAATCGTTTCGTCCTGAAGCTGAGCAAACGCCTGACGACGAGCGTGCAGATCTCCACGCTTGCCAAGAGAAATCAGCTTCTCAACAACAGGGCGAAGCTCTTTGGCTTTCGGCAGAGTCGTTGTGATCTGCTCATGCTTGATAAGGGCAACAGCCATGTTACGGAACATGGCAGCGCGATGAGTGGAGGTTACGCCGAGCTTCCGACCGGCAACACCGTGACGCATAATAAAACTTCCTGTGTTATCGGATCAGAAAGGCTCGTCGAGACGACGGGCCAGATCCTCGATGTTTTCCGGCGGCCATGCCGGAACATTCATACCAAGTGACAGACCCATAGCGGTCAGCACTTCCTTGATTTCATTCAGTGACTTGCGACCAAAGTTCGGCGTACGAAGCATTTCCTGCTCCGTCTTCTGAACCAGATCACCAATATAAATGATATTGTCGTTCTTCAGGCAATTTGCGGAACGTACGGAGAGCTCAAGCTCATCAACCTTACGCAGCAGATTACGATTGAACGGCAGATCATCTTCTGGCTCAGCAGGCTGAACCGGACGCGGCTCATCAAAGTTGATGAAGAGCTGTAGCTGATCCTGAAGAATGCGGGCGGCAAGAGCCACTGCATCTTCCGGCGTCACGGAACCATTGGTTTCAACTGTCAGAAGCAGACGATCATAGTCAGTTACCTGACCAACACGTGTCGGCTCAACCTTATATGAAACCCGTCTTACCGGAGCGTAGATGGCATCGACTGGAATCAGGCCAATCGGAGCGTCTTCCGGACGGTTCGCAGCAGCAGGGACATATCCCTTGCCGATATTAACCGTGAATTCCATGCCCAGCTTCACGCCTTCATCCAGCGTGCAGATAACCAGATCCGGATTCATGATCTCAATGCCATGACCCGTCTGGATCTGACTTGCACGGACCTCGCCCGGGCCGACAGCCGTCAGAACCATGCGCTTCGGACCTTCGCCGTGCATTGTCAGTGCAAGCTGCTTGATATTCAGGACGATGTCCGTAACATCTTCGCGCACACCAGGCACAGACGAAAATTCATGCAAAACGCCATCGATCTGGATTGCTGTGATCGCGGCGCCCTGAAGCGAAGATAGGAGAACACGACGAAGCGCATTGCCCAGCGTCATACCAAAACCACGCTCAAGCGGTTCTGCAACGATGGTGGCGACATGCGAACGTGATGCGCCGGACTGCACTTCCAGCTTTTCCGGCTTGATCAGGGACTGCCAGTTTTTCTGGAGGACCAAGGTGTCGGCCTTTCAAAAACAGGAACCGCCGGATTCCGGCGGCGGGACCCCGGCTACGCCGGAGGATGGCAGAAGAAACATACGTGGCTTTCTGCCACGTATGCACCAGTCTCAGACGCGACGACGCTTCCGGGGACGGCAGCCGTTGTGCGGCACAGGCGTCAGGTCACGAATCGAAGAAATCGAGAACCCTACAGCCTGCAGAGCACGGAGCGCGCTTTCACGTCCCGAACCTGGGCCTGACACTTCAATGTCAAGCGTCTCCATCCCGTGCTCACGTGCCTTGCGGCCCGCATCTTCAGCGGCAACCTGCGCAGCATACGGAGTGGATTTACGAGAACCCTTAAAGCCCTGAGCGCCAGCCGAAGACCACGCAATGGCATTACCCTGCGCATCGGAAATCGTGATCATCGTGTTGTTAAACGTCGACAGCACATGGGCCACGCCAGAAATAATGTTCTTGCGCTCTTTTTTACGGATACGAGGTGCGGCGGCCTTCGCCATATCTTATTGTCCTGCTCTCTGACTTCAGGGTGGATGAAAATCCCCCTGGGGACGACCAGAGGGTCGTCCGGAATGGATGAAATAACCAGATTCCGGAGAACCCCCCGGACACCCTTCTTAGCGGGTGACTTTCTTCTTGCCTGCAATCGCAACAGCCTTGCCCTTGCGGGTACGGGCATTGGTGTGCGTCCGCTGGCCATGGACAGGAAGTCCACGACGATGACGCAGGCCGCGATAGCAACCAAGGTCCATAAGACGCTTGATGTTCATCGCAACTTCACGACGAAGATCACCTTCAACGCGGTAATCTGCGTCAATGGTTTCACGAATCTTCGCGATTTCATCATCGCTCAGCTCGTTCACACGTCGTGCTTCGGGAATTTCCAGCTTCGAGCAGATCTGCTGCGCCTTCGAAGCCCCAATTCCGTAGATATATTGTAGTCCAATGACGACCCGCTTGTTGGTCGGGACATTTACGCCGGCAATACGCGCCACGCCACACACTCCTCAAACACCCCAATTGGCGGGGCGTATCATTCCATTGCAGCCGCATATGACGGCGCGTTCAGAGGGCGCGGAATAAACCACGCACCCTCACTGAGTCAATCGATCCTGATCACTTTTGCGTGATTTCAGGCGATCCGTTTCATTACCTGATCAATTTGGGCACTGACCTCTTCAATCGGTGCCATTCCATCAATCATCACAACTAGATCATGCTGTTCGTAATAAGGCAGAAGAGGCATCGTTTCAGCACGATACGACGCGAGACGAGCTATAACAGTCTCACGGTTGTCATCAGGCCGCCGAGTGAACGATTCACTGCCGCAGACATCACACACACCAGGCTTGGCTGTCGGCCGGAACGTGTCGTGATAGCTGGTTCCGCATTTAGAACAGGAGAATCGACCGGAAATTCGATCTGCCAGTGCCTCTTCATCAACATTCAGCACCAGGACAACATCGATCTTGCTGTTCTTGCGCTGCAACATATCATCAAGCGCTTCAGCCTGAGCTACGGTGCGGGGAAAGCCATCAAGGATAAAGCCTTTCGCACAGTCAGGCTGCTGGATGCGCGACTCCAGCATCGATACGATGACCGAATCGGGTATCAGCTTCCCGGCATCCATCAGCCCTTTTGCTTCACGGCCGATTTCTGTCCCCGCAGCGACTTCTGCACGCAGCATGTCACCCGTAGATATCTGGGCAATCCCATAACGTCCTTCGAGACGTTTGGACTGTGTGCCCTTACCTGCCCCTGGTGGACCAAGAAAGATAATATTCATCGTCTTACCATCCTTCGGTTGCCCATTTTGCCTCGCGTCCGCCCAATCAGCCCCTGATACTGATGGGCAACCAGATGTGATTGAATCTGCGTAACCGTATCAATCGTAACCGACACAATAATAATCAGACTGGTGCCGCCAAAATAGAATGGCACGTTATAACGACTGATCAGGATTTGCGGCAAAAGACAGACAACCACCAGATAACCGGCACCAATTGTCGTCAGACGCGTCAGAATACGATCAAAATAGGTCGCCGTCGAAGCGCCGGGACGAACACCGGGGATAAAACCACCCTGCTTACGCAGATTATCTGCGGTTTCTTCCGGATTAAACGTCACGGCAGCATAGAAATAAGAGAAAAACAGGATCATCGCTGCATAGAAAAGCATATACAGCGGCTGTCCCTGCCCCAGCGACTGTCCCAGAGAGGACAACCAGCCCGGCATCGACTTGCTGTTCATGAAACCTGCAATCGTGACCGGAATCAGCAACACCGAAGAAGCAAAAATCGGCGGGATAACGCCAGCCGTATTCACTTTCAGCGGCATATGAGTCGCTTCACCGCCAAACATGCGATTGCCCATCTGGCGCTTGGGATACTGGATCACAACACGGCGCTGCGCCTGCTCCATGAACACGATAAACACGATCGTGGCCGCGGCAAGAACAAGAAAGACCAGCACGAAAAAAGGCGATAACGCCCCTGTGTAGCCAAGCTGGAAGAGACTCGCCAAAGCATGAGGAAGATTCGCGACGATACCCGCAAAAATAATCAGCGAAATACCATTGCCCACACCCCGTGAGGTGATCTGCTCTCCAAGCCACATCAGGAACATCGTTCCACCGACCAGTGTGACAACACAGGAGGTTACAAAAAACATCCCCGGGCTGATAACCGCAGAAGCAGCACCTGTTCCCATGTGTTCCAGACCAACGGCAATTCCATATGCCTGGAAAAGAGCAATACCGACCGTCAGGTATCGTGTGTATTGATTTAAACGCTTGCGTCCCTGTTCTCCCTCCTTCTTGAGAGATTCGAGAGACGGGATGGCGGTAGACATCAGCTGAATGATGATCGATGCCGAAATATAAGGCATGATATTCAGCGCAAAGCCCGTCATTCGGCCAAGTGCGCCACCACTGAACATGTCAAACATGCCCAAGATACCGCCCTGATGCTGGGCCATGAGCTGGCCCATGACGGCTGCGTCAACACCCGGAACAGGAATATAAGTTCCCAGACGGTAGATGATCAGCGCAGCAAGAGTGAACCAGATACGCTTCTTAAGTTCCGTCGCCTTACTGAACGACCGGAAGTTCATGCTGGCTGCCAGTTGTTCCGCGGCGGAAGCCATAAGCCCATCCCTTTCAAAAAAAAAGCAGCGCCGCCGCAAAGCGGGACGCTGCCACGGCAGAACCTGGATTCTGCAAAACCCGAAAAAGGCAATGGGCACATTCCATCAGACAATGCACCCACCCGGGCTGCTACTTAGGAAGCAGGTGTCTCTTCCACAGCAGCGACTGTCACGCGGACAGAACCACCAGCCTTTTCAACAGCAGCAATAGCTGCTGCCGAAGCGCCAGAAACCTCAACGGTTACAGCACAGGTGATCTCACCCTCGGCCAGCAGACGAATACCAGCATAGCGCCCGCTTCCGACAAGACCCGCCTTACGAAGAGTCTCTTCCGTCACGGAACCAGCCTGAATTCGGCCTTCTGCGATCGCCTTGTCGAGTGCTCCAAGATTCACAGGAGCATAGACCTTGCGGAAAATATTTTTGAAGCCGCGCTTAGGCATCCGGCGATACAGCGGAAGCTGACCACCCTCAAACCCGTTCAGAGACACGCCTTCACGCGCCTTCTGACCTTTTACGCCTCTTCCTGAAGTCTTGCCTTTGCCAGAGCCAATGCCCCGACCAAGACGCTTCTTGCGATAACGAGAACCTTCGTTATCACGTAGCTCATTAAGGTTCATTTCAGTCCTCCACCTTCACCAGGTGGGCCACCTTGCGGAGCATTCCGCGGACTGAAGGGGTGTCCTCCAGTTCACGAACACGACCAATCTTGTTCAGACCCAGACCGATCAGCGTATCCTGCTGACCGGGCTTCTGTCCGTTACCGGATACGATCTGCCGAATGCGAATTGTCTTTTTCTCAGGCATCGACAACCTCCGCAGCCTGCTCACGCTTGCCAAGAATGTCAGAAACCTTCTTGCCACGACGATTTGCAACCGAACGAGGGCTGGCGCATTTCTCAAGTGCAGAGAAAGTCGCCTTCACCATGTTGTGCGGATTACGAGTTCCAAGAGACTTGGCAACAACATCGTTGATTCCAAGGCTCTCGAACACGGCACGCATCGGTCCACCTGCGATGATACCCGTTCCGGCATCAGCTGACCGCAGCACAACTTTACCTGCCCCAAAGTGACCTGCCACATCGTGATGCAGCGTACGGCCCTCTTTCATAGGAACACGGATCATCGTGCGCTTCGCACGTTCCGTTGCCTTACGAATCGCTTCAGGAACTTCACGGGCTTTACCCGATCCATAACCAACCCGACCCTTCTGATCACCGACGACAACCAGAGCAGCAAAAGCGAAACGACGTCCACCTTTGACCACTTTGGCAACGCGGTTAATCGTTACCAGCTTATCGACGAGATCATCGCCTTCGCGATCTCTATCGCGTTCGCGGCCTCTGCCGCCCTCTCTAGGTTCACGTGCCATTGCGCGAGCCTTTCCTCAGAAGGAGAGACCGCCCTCGCGGGCAGCCTCCGCCAGCGCCTTGACGCGCCCATGATAAAGATAGGAACCTCGGTCGAAAACGACTTCGGTCACACCAGCCGCAAGAGCACGTTCGGCAACAAGCTTGCCTACAGCGCCAGCCGCGTCGCGGGTTGCCCCATTCTGCGTCTGAGCGCGCAAGTCCTTGTCCAGACTGGACGCTGAAGCGACCGTGCGGCCGGCTGCATCGTCGATGATCTGAGCATAGATGTTCTTGCCTGAACGAAACACCGACAGGCGCGGACGCCCGCCGGCCTTGCGGCGGAGCTGGAAGCGCAGACGCTGACGGCGACGCTCCCGCAGATCCTGCTGAGTGCTCATTACTTCTTCTTACCTTCCTTGCGACGGATGGTCTCGTTACCGTAACGCACACCCTTGCCCTTGTAGGGCTCCGGCTTGCGGAAATTACGAATATCGAGCGCGACCTGGCCAACACGCTGCTTGTCGATACCCTCGACAACAACAGATGTCGGGCGTGGAGTAGTGATCTTGATTCCTGCAGGAATCGGATACACCACATCGTGTGAATATCCGAGGTTCAGAACCAGATTGGACCCCTGAACCGCTGCACGGTAACCAGTTCCGGTGATTTCGAGGGTCTTGGAATACCCTTCGGAAACGCCCTTCACCATCGCCGCAATCAGAGCACGTGTCGTGCCCCACATCATACGTGCCTGAGAAATAGTGCTCAGAGGCTGAACGCTGACCTTGCCGTCAGAAAGCTCAGTGCTGACCAGCGGGGAAAGAGCCATCTTCAGCTCGCCCAGCTTACCCTTCGTGCTCAGAACGCCATCAGCAATGCTGACTGTAACGCCGGCCGGAACTTCGACGGGATATTTGCCAACTCGTGACATAATGCCCCTCCTTAGAAGACGCGGCAGAGGACTTCGCCGCCAACATTGGCAGCGCGGGCCTCCGCGTCAGACAGCACGCCACGAGGCGTGGAAAGGATCGATACACCGAGCCCAGCATAAACGCGTGGCAGCTCACGGATCTTGGAATATACACGCCGTCCGGGACGGGACACGCGGTGGATTTCCTTGATGACCGGATCGCCATCTGCATATTTCAGCTCGATACGAAGCTGATGAATGCCTTTACGCAGCTCTTCCTGAGAGAAGCCACGAATGTAGCCTTCACGCTTCAGAGCTTCAAGCACGCTCACGCGCAGCTTGGAGGCCGGTGCAATACAAGCCGCATGACGCGCACGCTGCGCGTTGCGGATACGGGTGAGCATATCACCCAAAGGATCGGAAAGTGACATCGCCCGCCCTTACCAGCTCGCCTTAACCATACCGGGGATCTGACCACTGGAGGCCAGGTCGCGCAACGCGATACGGCAGAGTTCGAACTTGCGGTAGTTACCGCGTGAACGGCCAGTCAGCTTGCAACGCAGACGAACGCGAACACGCGATCCGTTGCGCGGAAGCTCAGCCAACTTCAAGGACGCATCAAAGCGGTCTTCAACCGGCAGCGAACGATCCATAACAATGTTTTTAAGCGCAAGCCGCTTTGCCTTATCGCGCGCGGCCATACGAGCGCGATTTGCATTGCGGTTGACGGCGGAAATCTTGGCCATGCCTGATTCTACCCTCCGGAACCTGCCGGACCATTCCGACGGTTTTCCAAACAAAACTTTACGACACTTCCCGCACGACAGGAAGTGTCTTCAGGATTTTCTGCTTTATCAGCCGAAAATCACGAAACCTGACGCAGCTTCAAGCCGCGAAAGGCAGATCGAACGCTTTCAAGAGCGCTTTCGCTTCAGCATCAGTCTTTGCGCTGGTGACAAAGATGATGTCCATACCGCGAACCTGATCAACCTTATCATAGTCGATTTCAGGAAACACGATCTGCTCTTTCAGGCCCATAGCAAAGTTACCACGACCGTCGAAACCTTTGTTCGCCGGAAGCCCACGAAAATCGCGGATACGTGGCATTGCAATGGTCACCAGACGATCGAGAAACTCGTACATCTGAACGCGACGCAGCGTGACTTTGCAACCAATCGGCAGGCCTTCACGAATTTTGAAGCCGGCAATTGCCTTCTTCGCCATCGTCTTGACTGCTTTCTGGCCCGAAATCAGCGTCATCTCAGCAACCGCTGCATCCAGCTTCTTCTGATCGCCAGCCGCTTCACCAACGCCCATGTTCAGAACGATTTTCTCAAGACGCGGAATCTGCATCTCGTTGGTATAGCCGAACTGCTCACGCAGCTTGGCTTTCATTTCGCTCTGATAACGCTGCTGCATGCGCGGAAGAGCGCGAGTCTGTGTTGTATCTGACATTCCCGCCCCCCTCAGCCTTCAATCACTTCGCTGGTTGCTTTGGCAACCCGAACTTTACGCCCGTTTTCCAATACGCGGAACCCGACTTTCGTGGGCTTGCCGCTTTTCGGATCTACGAGCTTCAGGTTGGAAAGATGCACTGGCGCTTCACGCGCAATAATGCCGCCTTCTTCACCCATACGACCCGCTTTCTTGTGATGCTTCGCAACAGCAACACCACGAACGACAGCGCGATTCTCTGACGGAATAACCGACAGAACCTCACCCTGGACGCCACGGGATGAACCCGTGATCACCAGAACTGTATCGCCCTTTTTAATACGTGCGGCCATTACAGCACCTCCGGCGCCAGCGAGATGATCTTCATGAACTTGCGCGCACGCAGTTCACGGACCACCGGGCCAAAAATACGGGTGCCAATCGGCTCCTGCTGCTTATTGATCAGCACAGCGGCGTTCCGGTCGAACCGGATCGCGCTGCCGTCGGCGCGACGAACCGGATAGGATGTCCGAACGATGACAGCCTGATGGACGTCACCTTTCTTCACCTTACCACGGGGAATCGCTTCCTTGACGGACACCACGATCACGTCGCCGACCGAGGCGGACTTCCTCTTGGAACCGCCCAGCACCTTAATGCACTGCACCCGACGGGCACCGGAATTATCGGCGACCTCAAGGTTGGTCTCGGGATGGATCATTACCTGGGTCCTTGTTTACGCAGCAACGCCTGACGACGAGCCGGCAACGGATTCACCGTTGCGCGAAATCACCGCCCAGGTCTTGCGCTTAGAGATAGGAGCGCATTCTTCAATGCGAACCGTATCTCCAACCTTGCACTCATTAAGCTCATCATGCGCCGCATATTTCTTCGAACGCCGGATAAACTTCTTATAGAGCGGATGCATAACACGACGATCGACAAGGACAGTAATTGTCTTGTCCATCTTATCGCTCGTAACGCGCCCGCTGAGGATGCGCTTCGGCATCGCGAACTCCCTTAAACCTTCGCCGCGGCCTGAGCCACGATCGTTTTAATACGGGCGATATCGCGACGCACTGTGCGTACGCGGGCCTGCCCCTCATTCTGTCCGGTCGCCTGCTGGAACCGCAGATTAAACTGCTCGCGCTTCAGATCGAGCAGAAGCGTCTGCAGTTCATCCGACGTTTTCGCACGCAGATCAGCCGGCTTTAGTGCCTTGCTCATCTTATGCCTCACCAATACGGGTGATGAACTTGGTCTTGATCGGAAGCTTCGCCGCACCGAGGGCCAGCGCTTCACGCGCGACCTCGGGGGAGACACCTTCGATCTCGAACAGGATACGACCCGGTTTCACACGGGCTACCCAGTATTCCGGAGATCCCTTGCCCGAGCCCATACGCACTTCTGCAGGCTTTGTCGAGACCGGAAGATCCGGAAAAATACGAATCCATACACGACCGGCACGCTTCATCGCACGGGTAATAGCCCGACGGGAAGCTTCGATCTGGCGAGCAGTGATCCGCTCAGGCTCAAGAGCCTTCAGACCGAACGTGCCGAAATTCAGCGCCGTGCCGCCCTTGGCAAGGCCATGGATGCGGCCCTTATGGGCCTTACGGAACTTAGTCCGCTTCGGAGACAACATTGTCCTTTACCCCTCAGCGCTGCGGTGCCTGCTCAGCAGCACGACGGTCTTGAGCCATCGGGTCGTGAGCAAGAATTTCACCCTTGAAGATCCAGACCTTGACGCCACAGGCACCATAGGTCGTCTGAGCCGTGGCAACACCGTAATCAATGTCAGCACGCAGCGTATGCAACGGCACGCGACCTTCACGATACCACTCAATACGCGCGATTTCCGCTCCACCCAGGCGACCTGAGCAGTTGATACGGATACCCTGTGCACCAAGACGCATAGCTGACTGAACAGCACGCTTCATGGCGCGACGGAAAGCAACGCGACGCTCAAGCTGCTGTGCAATGTTTTCAGCAACCAGTGTTGCGTCGATTTCCGGCTTGCGGATCTCAACGATGTTCAGGGCAACATCAACACCCGCCATGCGGGTCAGCTCCTTGCGGAGCGCATCGATGTCCTGTCCCTTCTTACCGATAACAACACCAGGACGTGCAGCATAGATCGTGATGCGCGGCTTCTTCGCCGGGCGTTCGATAACCACGCGGGACACACCTGCACCGGACAGCTTGCGACGCAGGAATGCACGCAGCTTCAGATCGTCATGCAGCAGACGGGAATAATCCCCGTCAGCATACCAACGGCTGTCCCAGGTACGGTTGATGCCGAGCCGGAGCCCGACCGGATTGACTTTATGTCCCATCGTCAGGCCGCCTTCTGCTCAGGAGAGGTTTCTGCTGCAGGCGCTTCCGCGCGTTCAGCAACAACGATCTTCAGGTGGCTGAAGAACTTCTCGACACGTGCAGAACGACCACGGCCACGCGCATGAAAACGACGCATAACAATGGACTTCCCGACCTCGGCCGTTTTCACCACCAGCTGATCTACATCGAGCTGATGATTGTTTTCGGCGTTTGCGATCGCGCTCTCCAGAGTCTTCTTGACCTGCTGGGCGATCCGACGCTTCGAGAAGGTCAGGGTCGCAACAGCCTGGGCAGCGGGTTTATTGCGGATCAGGCCAGCAACAAGGTTCAGCTTGCGCGGACTCACGCGGATATTCCGCGTGATCGCCTGAGCCTCAGTCTCGCCCAGCGTACGGGGATGCTTCGGCTTGCTCATCTCAGCCTCGCTTCGACTTCTTGTCCGCGCCGTGCCCATGGAACGTGCGCGTGGGAGAGAATTCGCCGAACTTATGGCCGACCATATTCTCGGTCACCTGCACTGGCAGGAATTTATGACCGTTATAGACGCCAAAAGTCAGTCCAACGAACTGCGGGAGAATCGTGGAACGACGTGACCAGATCTTGATCACCTCGTTGCGGCCCGATGCACGGGATGCGTCGGCTTTTTTCAGCAGATACCCGTCCACGAACGGGCCTTTCCAGACGGAACGTGCCATCTCTTTTGCCCCTTACTTGCCGGTCTTCCGGCGACGGATAATCAGACTGTCCGTACGCTTGTTGACCCTGGTCTTGTAACCCTTTGTCGGCTTGCCCCACGGTGTAACCGGATGACGGCCACCCGATGTGCGGCCTTCACCACCACCATGCGGATGGTCGACCGGGTTCATGACAACACCACGGTTATGCGGACGACGTCCCAGCCACCGGGCGCGGCCTGCCTTGCCCATGTGCTGGTTCATGTTGTCCGGATTGGACACGGCACCTACGGTTGCCATGCATTCACCACGAACTACACGCAGTTCACCTGACTGCAGACGGATCTGGGCATAACCCGCATCCTTACCGACCAGCTGCGCATACGTGCCAGCTGAACGTGCCAGCTTACCACCAGCGCCCTGCTTCAGCTCAATGTTATGCACAATCGTACCAACCGGGATTGCAGCCAAAGGCATTGCATTACCAGGTTTGATATCAACGCGTGCACCAGCGATGACCGCATCGCCAACACTCAGACGCTGAGGTGCCAGAATATAGGCCAACTCACCATCTTCGTATTTGATCAGTGCAATGAATGCCGTGCGGTTTGGATCGTATTCCAGACGCTCGACTGTTCCTGCAACATCAAATTTACGACGCTTGAAGTCAACGTAACGATAGGACTGCTTGTGCCCACCACCACGGAACCAAGATGTCGTACGACCAGTGTTGTTACGTCCACCGCTCTTGTTTTTA
>JAAYUA010000010.1 GCA_012517935.1 Acetobacter sp.
CTTGGCGCTCCCGGCAGCATGGGGTGGCGTGCTGTTGCTGAAACAACTTGAGCCCGCCTATCTTGATTTCTTTCTTGGCCTGTTCATGCTTGGCAATCTGCCTCTCATGCTTCGTCGACGGAAAGCGAATGACGTTGTTCAGTCCAGCGGCATGATTGTTTGGTTGCCCGTGATCGGAGCGCAGGCCGGCTTCATCTCAGGATTTACCGGTGCTGTCGGGCTGCTCTTCAACAGATTTTATCATCAGTTGGGACTCCGGAAGGAAGAGATCGTTGCAACTCGCGCAGCCAACGACGTCCTGTTGCACTTCGTGAAAGTCATACTTTATGCGACTTATGGGTTGATCGATCGAGCGGCCCTGATGGCAGGCCTCATTGTCTCGCTTGCCGCGCTGACATCTTCCTGTTTGATGAAACTGTCATTACGTCATATCCCGGACCAGTTATTCCGGCAGGTCGGCCACGCGGCTGCGGTGGCAGCTGGTGTTGCGATGATGGTGCTGGCAGGTCATCAGATCGCGGCCCAGGATCGTCTCGGGATCCACTATTCCCAAGCTTCTGATGCAGTCGAGATGGCCGTGGACTGGCGCCAGCATCGACTGTCGTTTGAACTAGAACGGCCGGTTGAACTCGAAATACACCACGATTTACACTTCTATGACGTCGCGCCAGCAGACTCCTCCAATGTAAGACAAATCCCGAGATCTACTATCCATGTATCACCGACACGCGGTATCTATGTCACTCGCTCAGCAAGGAGCGAGGTCGATGCTTCCGATATCTGAACACCCTCTATCGAAAGCATTTGTTTGGATAAGATAACATCACAAATCCTACAGTCATATGCTCACGAGATCGGAGGCATGATTCGAAATCACAGGTCTGAAAAACAAAAAGAGCGATCTGGTTAATTGCATGATCGGTCTATGAAAATGCTTTTCTGTTATGAAATGTTCCGAGCCCCGCCGAACACTGCCAGATGCAAAACTTCAGCGTCTCCGGACATTAACGGTTCGCAGAGTTCAGAGTATAGACGCGCGTAAATGGCTTTCTGCCCAGATTTCAACGCGTCGCAAGCAGAGTGTGAGCGCTGAACCGGAGGATATGGACAGCAGTCTCAAAGCATTTCTTAAGAACCAGATCATCGAGCTCGAATAACGGGCTGAAGCAGTCATTGCACAGAGCCAGGAACTCTCTCTGCCAAAGCAGAACTTCTTCGCTCCATAACTGATATCGACCCGTTATCAGTCGCCATGCTACTCGCAGAAATGCCAGAACCCGGCCGTATGACAGCAACCGAAGCCGATGCCATGATCAGACTTACACCAATGTCTCTCGCTAGCGGTGTGATGCGCGGGAAACGTGTCATTTCAGGGGGAAGAAGATCCCTCCACCATGTCCTGTTTCAGGTCGGACTGGAAGCTTCATGTCATAATATTCTTTTAAAAACTTTCGAAAAATGCATGAAACATGCAGATCAAGCCACATCAACTGGTCATTATCGGGATTGCGAGGCATCTCATCACAATCGCAAATGCTGTCCTGAAAACAGGCCTGCCGTGGCGTATGAATTCAGCCGCTTAAACACGGTTCTACATAATGTTTGCATCCGCCTGCGGCGGGCTCTGCCGTGTCTGGAAATAATCAGATTTCAGACACGGCATCCAACATCATCGATGCGAAGAAGGCTTTTTCCCATCCACATCAGCCAGGGCTGAAAAAATCAGCTCTTCAACGCGTGAGAACCCGGAATATTTCCCAGGAAGCGTGCCTTCATCAGATGGAAAGCCGGTAGCCGCAAATAGCAGGGCATCCCCCGTATCCGGGTCATACCAGAAACCGGATCGCAGCCCGTAAGCTATCCCCATATGACCGCGCAGCCCTCCCTCATAACCAGGATAGGGAGCGTCCGGGATTGCAGGATGCTGTGCTGCTGAAAGCAATGTTGCAATTGTCAGGCCATACGTCACCAGAGGCGCATGATCGTCGTCTGTCCCTGTGCCGTTATGACCATTAAAAATCCATTCCGGCTTTTCCATCACCCGAATGGTTTCCGGCGAAAGAATGTGTACCTGATTCGATGTTCCACGATGAATCATGAAATTTGCCAGTTTCGTCAGACCGTCAAGTGAGATCCTTAATCCGCCCTGCGGTGAGAAAACAGCGCCATTCGTGCCGACCTGATAACGGTCGATTGCCTCTTTGGGCCAGTTGCCAACATGCGGCAAATCCATTGTGGCCCGCAAACCTTCAGGAAACTGACGATAAATCGTCGCCAGACGTTCCGGATGCTTCAGTTCAAGAACGTTGAAACCACCATCTATGCCCAAAGGATCCAAAACATGTGTCGAGATATATCTGTCAAATCTCTCGCCACTCACACGCTCGATAATCGTTCCAAGAACCGCGTAACCAAGATTGCTATATTCAAACCATGCCCCCGGCCCCTGTTTCGGATCTGAAGCATAATGATATCCGGTTTTACCGGGCGGCTGTGACGTGTCAAAAACTGAAGCAATCGTCTGATCAGGCGGGATGAGATAACCTTTGTCATCCCGCAGAATCGACGTGTGCGTGATCAGCATGCGCACAGTAATAGGGGTGTCTGGAAAAGCCGGGTTTCTCAGACGAAAACCAAGATAGTCCGAAGCATCCGCGTCAAGATTCACTTTTCCCTGTTCAACCAGTTGCATCAGACCGATCGTCGTCAACAGTTTGGACACCGATGCAACACGAAATAAAGTATCGTGTCTGACAGGTAATACGCCATCTCCCCCCAGGAAACGCGCCCCACCATAATAGCTATATATCACCTTCCCATCGTGCAGCCGGACTGCCGCCAACCCGACCAGAGGACGAGCATCTCCCTTTTCGAGAACGGCATCCATAAGCAGATCCGTGGTCGGAGATGAAGGAGCGGCTTGGGAAGATATCGGGAGCAGATCCGCAACACCGAGCAAAAGAAGCAGCGCCGTCGAAAAACAGGAAGATACTGCGCGCTTCCTGCCTGACATAAGTGACAATACTCTCATCCCGGACTCTCATCTCAATATCTGTGCGAAATCGTTATGATGGTCTGCCGGGAAAAAGAGAAGCCCTCAGATGTTACATATATTTGTGGAAACAGAACAAAAAAGAAGAATCAAGCGATCAGTCGCGATCGGCTTCATCCAAACGATCGGAATGATTCGTCATGATGATATCCACAGGCTGCTTCAGGACAGTATCCCACTGCATCCCTGAAGCATTATCCATGCTCGCCCGGACAATGACTGCATCCGAATTCCTGTGAGCTTCTTCAAACACATCTGCGTCCGCCTTCAAGGGCAGAAGCAGCGCCAACGGATGACGGCCGGCAAGCTGAATAACATGATGCACTTCCGATATCGTTTCGGCCGGAACGGCCACCATAATCTTGGAAGCCGCCCGGAACACATTTTCCAGATCGCTGTTTGCATCCGTCTGCAACACAACACTGTGCCGCATTCCATATTTCAGGACGAGCATGACCACCGCTTCAGGTGCAACATCATGCAGTGACAACATCACCAGATTACTATTCGCACGAGCTGCTTTCAGGGCATCCTGGAGCATCACGGAACCAGGCCAGACCACGATGTCTCCACCGCTCGTGCTGACCAGATTCAGATGCACCACATCCGGATGGCCAATCAGGGATACCGGCGCCTGCGTCGGGGCGTCAGGAGCAATGACAGCCCCCGATGCGCCGGGCAGAACCCGTCCTTCAGTGCAGATGACCAGACCGTGATGAATCCGCCTGAGGATGTCTCCCGTCTGACGATCATGCCAGAGAAGGCCAAATGCAGCAGCGGCCAGAAGAAAGGTGCAGACAATCCCGCCACAGCGAAACGCTTGCCCGCGCCGCATGTCATAACATGTGCGCAGCGTAGGCGTTGACGTGGAAGAAGTCGTCATACTGTCAGGCAATGGCATCCGCTATTTCAGTCCTGATATTCCCGGAATGGGCATGACCAGCCATGGCTGACGCCCGTTCAAGATCGACGGACAGCACCCTGCTGACTCCGCGTTCCTGCATCGTGACACCATACAGACGATCCATATGGGCCATGGTGAGCTGATGATGGGTCACGACAAGAAACCGGGTCCCGGCTTCCTTCACCATATCGCTCAGCAGTGCACAGAAGCGCCCTACGTTCGCTTCGTCAAGAGGCGCGTCAACTTCATCCAGCACGCAGACTGGTGCGGGGTTGCATCGAAAAACGGCAAAAATCAGAGAAAGTGCAGTCAGGGCCTGCTCTCCTCCGGACAGCAGAGAAAGCGTTGCCAGCTTTTTCCCAGGGGGCTGAGCATAAATTTCCAGCCCTGCCTGAAGCACATCGTCACTGCCAACGAGTCCCAGATGCGCACGACCACCACCAAACATGCGGCTGAAAAGCGACTGGAAATGCTGATTCACCTCGTTGAAAACCGCCAGAAGACGCTCCCGCCCCTCACGATTCAACGCACCGATAGAACCACGCAGACGCGCAATGGCGGTCTCGAGCTCATTCCGCTCCCTGTGAATCGTCTCAATCCGCCCCCCGATTTCAGTGGCTTCAACATCAGCTCTCAGATTGACGGGGCCCAAAGCCTCCCGCTCCCTCACCAGACGGGCAATCTTCCTTCGAAGTGCCGTCTCGGCATTTTCCGTCAAATCAGCCACCTGAACCATAGGTGGTTCAGCATTTTCCGCCAGCAACTGCGCCAAAATCGCCTGCGCCTGATCCCGGCGGCCTTCCGCACGCAGGACCTCTTCCCGCGCGGCAACAAGCGCTGCTTCGCCTGTCTGACGCGCTTCCCGTGCGGCCTGCTGTCGTTTTTCGGCTTCCAGCAACGCCGCCATCGCATCATCTGTCAGCTTTTCCGCTGCCGTCAGAGCGTCAGAACCCGCTTCTCTCTGCGCACGCACCGCAACAGGAATGGCAGACAATTTTGAATGTTCTTCTTCCGCAACAGCCAAACGGGCAGTGGCTCCAGACAGCTCCTCTTCAGCAGACTGTTGGCGAATCTTCCACTCCGCCTGCCCCGTTTTCTGCGCAAGTAGCTTCTGCTTCAGTCCCTCTTCCCCGGCGGTAAGCCCTGCACGCTGTTCTCTCA
>JAAYUA010000011.1 GCA_012517935.1 Acetobacter sp.
CGCCCTCCTCCGGAGCGTTATAAAGCTCCGGTTTCTGCGCAGACCGAGATAGGTTGATCCGTTCTTTTGTCGTTGGCGGATGTTTTCTTCTGCCAACGATCATCCGCGGTTAGAAGTTGCCCTGTTTCTGAGACGCAATACTTTTGAGAGTGCTGTGTCTACGCTTTCCTCAGAATATTCATCTCGGACAAGTTGTTGTGCGATCAGGCCCAGCCTGTCGACCCTTTCCGGATCATCGTGAAGTGCAATGATTCGATCCGCGATATTTTGTGCATCATCTGTGACCAGATCCTGAAGTTCTTCGGGAAGATTAATGCCTTCAGCCGCGATGCTTGACATGACGCAGGGAATTGCTGAAGCGAAGCTTTCAAGAACTTTCCCTTTGAGACCAGCACCATATCGAATGGGTGCCACGCTGATTCTCGTTTTGTAGAATAAATCATCGGACAGGTTTTCAACGGGTCCTAGAATCTGGATACCACCGCAGGTCTCAGATGCCGGACGGGCCAGATTCACGATGTCCGATGTCGTTTCCTGCCCTGCGATGATGCAGTGAATATGCGGGGCCTTTTCCCAGACAAGAGGCATAATATTTCTGACCAGGAACATGACGGCATCGATGTTGGGTGCATGACGATAATTGCCAAGAAAAGCGACCCCATGACGCTCAGAGGCCGCTATGGGGTTGTCGTCAGCAACGCATGCCCATGGGACTGTATGCACGTTCAGGGCAGATGACATGCGGGTGAGTTCGCACGCTTCTATGGAAGAGTGGGTTATGACGGCATCAGCCATCAAGGCCGCAGCGAGTTCCTGTTTCTGTATTTTCAGAGCCTGCCTGATGAGTTCGTGGTTTCCCTCCGTATTGGCCTGTCGCATCATCCTCAGTGAGTGCAGATCCGCGAGGCTATAGATATGACGGGCGCGGCTGGCATAACGTCGCGCTGATCCGGCATAGGTCGCTGCGACGGAGACACGGTGCATGTAAACAACATCAAACATGTCGCCGTAGAATGAGAGGACATCTTCGACAGAATTGCAGACTGGTGGGCCGAATACAGACACATCCGGATATTGAGGCAGTGTTTCCGGCAAGACAGGCGTGTTTTCTCCCGCTACGGCAAAAGTTACGTGATATCCCAGACGGCGGAGACTGCGGATGTGGGACAGGACAGCTTCCGAGCCGGCATCACGTCCGATTTCGGGCAAACGATCATCAATGATGAGGGCGCAGCGGAATTCGGGAAGATCGGCAGCCTGTGGTCCGGCAGCCAGACGCTGCTGACGCAATCTGGAGGCCTCCCGTCGCAGATTATGTCTTTCTGTTTCCTGGCGTCGTAGGGATTCGGTCTGTTGGGACATGAAGCCGAGGGCATGTGTGCGTCGGATTCCTGCACCCAGTGCTGCGATTGCATTGGTAATGGATGTTTGGAATTCAGGATTGAAGGTATCTGCTGTTTCGATTGTTACAGGTGATCCTGATAGCTGCTGTTCATTCCCAGGAAAACGTATTTCGATTTCATGTCGTCTGTTACAGGGAAGGGGAGGGTTGAAATAGTATATGAAACCATGTCTTCCCGTGCCGATTGCAGCCTGTTCCAGATCTGGTCTGTAGATATCGGCAAGGACGACATCGTGTTTATCATGATTGACGAAAATCTCGACTGTCAGTGGTGACCATGGTGTTGCACGGTTCCACGCCCATCCACGAAGCTCTTCCCGATCCGCATAGTCAAGCCATCCTGCTTGCTGTGTTGGTGTGTTTTGATGATCGATCCTGCTTTCCGGTGGAAGATGATAGGTCAGATTTTCCGAATACGCGTCGTCCCCTGCCCGACATATTTTCAGGGTATGGGGCTTTGAACCATCCAGTGGAGTCAGGAAGACATGATTGAAACCATGATTCCCATTTCCTATTCCGGCTCGCTGCAAATCTGTCCGTTTCTGATCTGCGGCTATCGTGGCGATAATTTCATCATCACAGAATATCTTTATAGTTTCGGGTGATGATTTATGTTTTGTCTTTGCCCATCCACGAATCATTCGTGATGAAGCCATATCTATATTTCCAGAAAATCCATGATCAATTTTTCCGATCATTGCACGAGCAAGAAGAGTTTCTCGAATGATCGTTAATTGAGGACCGGAAGAAACACGAGGAGCACAGTATATCGCTGGTCGTGGTTCTGCTTCCGGATATAACTTCTGATAATCGGCAGCATTGAGAAACATATGGCGGCTATTGTCATCGACGAAGGTTTCCGAGGCAGCACCACAGGCCAGAACAGTATCATGAGTCTCAAGTTCTATGTGGAAATATTCTATATTTTCACGTGTTTCCTCAATTATTATCGTTTTTCCATTAACAAGTGCCGAAGCAGGAATCAGAAAGCCATCAATCAGCATACCGTGCTGGGCAGAGACCCTGAGTGTTCGGGATGGAATACTATCTGCAATAGATCCAGGTGAGAATATCACGGGACGCAAAGCGGGATTCGATGCGACTTCTTCCGCTGAGTATGACCGGAATCCTTTCCAGCGGATCGATCGGGTTTCTGAATTTGTTGTAATTACCTTGTCGCCGATATTCAGATTACTGATGAGGCGCTCTCCATCAGGAGTAAGAATCAAGGTTTCCGGGCAGTAGCAGGCAACCAGTTTCAGCTCTGTTCCATCCCCGAAATATGATCCGCTATCGTCATCCTCTATTTTGAAATCGCTTTCCGTTAACTGACCATAAGGGGATTGGACCGTAATTGACTGTGTGCCGGAAGGCGAAGTGATGGTTATCTGATTGCCGCTGACGGAAAAACTGTTGGAACTGTCCCACTGCATATCCTGGAAATCAATAATTCCACCAACTTCAACTGTCAGATCAGTGACTGAAACACCGTCATCAAGTGAAAGGGTTCCGCCTGATTGCAAGGTCACATTCAGCGCTGATCCGACAGAGCTGCCATCATAATATGCCTCTATGGATAGAAACCCTCCGCTTCCGATAACGATGTCCTGACTGACGCCACCAAAGGATATCGATGCAGATCCACCATTTTCTATGAATGTGCCGGAAGCGCTTCCGCCAGACATGACAGTTTGGGAGCCGCCGGAAAGAATCCATGTATCCCGTGCTGTTCCTCCACTTGAGATGACCTGGGATGCATGTGTCGTGGTGCCTGAGGCTATGCCACCAGCCTTGATGAATTGTGTATTGGCAGTATCCGTAAAGTTTGCGGAAAATGAAAGGCCACCACTTTCAATATTTTGTACAGAGTTTCCTGAGAAATTTTCATCATAAGATGTGCTGTAGAGAGTCTCCGTCGAGGATAATGACAGGCTTCCTCCAGAAACGACAGCGCCATCATAGACAATAATATTACTGCTGGAGATTGTGGCTGAATTGACTTCAGCGCCGGACATGACGAAAATGGAAGCGTTACCCTGGGCACTTATTCCTGAAGCAAGAGCACCATTTTCAAGCATAATTGTTGCAGAAGATATGGTGCCTCCCAGGATGAAGGCTGTTGCTCCTGTCGAGTAAGATGGTGTCATCGTGCCAGCCGTCAGCGAACCACCGGTATTGACGGTTATGTTGGAGACGGTTCCGCCGTCATAGACATTCAGGATACCGTTTGAATTGACGATGCCGTTGATTTCAATGCCGGTGTTTGTAACTTCAAGGGTGGAGATATTGCCGCCATCGCCGACAATTGTTCCGGTGTCAGTGCCCGAAGACAGAACGCCAACAGATCCATTGGAATTTATCGATGAGTTGCTCATGTTCAAATGTGCCCTGACAACCGGTTTCTTTGTGTGTCAGAATTTTCATGAGAAACTGTTTTTTTAGTTAACTTCAGAATATATAAAAATAAAGCTTTAATCTATTATATTAATGATATTGAAGGATTTTTCGGGTTCCATTTTTTTGAGAAATATAAATTCAGAATTAACTCTTGAATGATATATCTCAGAGTAACACATAGGCCGGTGATTGATGCATCCATCGCCCAAAATAGGGCTCTGCGAGTATCTCAGATCAGAAATTTGGCGACGGTCCCTTTCTGATAATATGTATTTTAAAAAATTATAATTATAAAATTGAATGTATGATGTTTTGACCTGAAAAATGCGTGGGTTCACGTTCATATCGAACGGGCCTGAGCATATCGGATCATCACTCATCGTTCAGTCCATTTGCGATACGGAAACTATGTGTGCATGGGTTCTGCGAATGATTGAAATAAGAATCGTTCGCATGTATGTAGAACATGCTTTTGCGCGTGAATGATGGCGTGAGCGCAGGGCGTAACTATGTGAAAGACGAATGTGAGTATTTCAGTCAGATAATTTCCTGTTTCTGAAGCTCATTCCTTATAGAATTGGTAAATATTCTGTTGTCGAAAGAAGATGAATGTGCCCGTAAGCATGAAGTGGACAGGAAAGTCCGGACTATAAAGCGGTCTTCAGATTTGCCGGCCCGACCGCCGCCTGTTGTGGGGTTTGCGGATGTCTATACCGGAGGTTTCGTCGACGAATTCCATACGCATGATCGAGCTCAGCTTGCCATTTATCAAGCTGGAAGCGTGACGATCAGCATACCGGACAGCATTTTCGTCCTGTGTCCGGGACAGGCCATGTGGATGCCGGCCAATACGCTTCATCAGTCCATTTGCCGTACGGATCTGATGTTTCAGGTGATTTATGTCGACCCGGCCCTGAGCGGTGCTGATCTTGAGTGCAAGGTCTTTGATGCGTCCACACTCGTTCAGGGACTGGTGGATGAAATCGTGGCCATGAAGTCTGATTTCACGATGGATGCAAGAATGTCGACGATTGCCGCATTGTTGCTGGAAGAGGTCAGGCGAGCACCCCGTCTGGCTGATCGTGTGCATCTGCCGGCGGATTCCAGATTACGCCGTGTGTGTGAAGCGGTCATGGCACAGCCGGGTGATCGTCATGACATAGATTTCTGGGCGCGTGAGGCCGGGATGTCCCGACGTAGCTTTACACGATTGTTTCAGCAGGAAATGGGCGCCGGTTTTGCAGCATGGCGTCGCAGGGTCAGGGTGATTGAGGCAGCTTCCCGTATAACTGCGGGGGAAACGGTTGCTGAAGTTGCTTTTGCTCTTGGTTATGATGGGTTGGGCAGTTTCAGCACCATGTTCCGCCAGGTCTTTGGTGTTTCGCCCAGTTCACTGAAGGCGCGCTCCTTGAGTCTCAGGCGCTCCTGATACCTCCGAACGGTCGCCATGATCTCTCTCTGAGGGGTGGATTTCACAAAACAGGTAAGATGTTTCCGAATTCGGGCCATGCTCTTCCGAGGACGTTGCCGGGATGCCTGCGCGTCGCTATTTCCGCGAATGACTCTCATTACCAACATCGAATGTCAGCCTGTCTGGAGTGGACGGAGCTGCGGAAGATATGAGCCCAGTATGCAGCGCATCGGAATTTTCTACGCCGTTCTTTTTTCATTTCTTGCGGGAGATGTAGCTCTGGCGGCTGAGCAATCGAAGTCACGTGATGGATCGGAGGACGCCGATCGGAATGCTGCAGTGAGCGGTCATTCGGTGAAATCCGGAGTACACAAGAAAGATGCCGAACGGATCGACGTGAGAGGTCGCAAGGCTGCCACGTTGGCGAGTTCAGCAACCAAGAGTGACACGCCGCTGATTGAAACCGCACAGTCTGTATCGGTTGTGACACGGAATGAGATGGATATACGTGGCGTACTCAGTCTGAATCAGGCGGTGCGTTATACTGCTGGTATCACCCCGGATCTGCGCGGTGGTATCGGCACACGTTATGATCAGTTTTTGCTGCGTGGATTTAGTGTTCCCACATTTCTCGATGGTCTCAAATTGCAGGCGAGTCCGACCGGGTATGCTGAAGCTCAGACAGATACCTTTCGTCTCGACCGGGTTGAAATTCTTAAAGGTCCGGCCTCTGCTCTTTATGGACAGTCCAGCCCGGGCGGACTGGCCGCCCTGTCCAGCAAGCTGACCACAAGTCAGCAGTTTTATGGTGGTGTGAACACAACAGGTGGCATGTTCGATCTTTATCGTGTGGATGCCGATGTTGGTGGTTTCGCGACAAAAGATGGTTCCGTACGTTATCGCGTTTATGGAACCGTCAATGGACAGCATACGCAGCTTTCCAAGACGGGAAGCCGCCGTTTTTCCATCAGCCCGGTGATATCTTTCGGAGGAGACGGTCCGACAACGCTGACACTTCTTGGGAATTACCAGTATGATCCCGAGAGTGGCACATATGGAGGGGTCCCGCTTGTAGGTTCACTGAAGCGGGCAGCTTTCGGCTATCTGCCGCGCAATTTCTATGATGGTGATGTCGGCGTCGAGAAATTTAACCGCAAGCACGGCTCATTTACGTACATATTCAATCATCGCTTTAACGATGACTGGAGCTTCAGTTCGCGTGGTCGCTACGATGACATCAAGGTCGTTCAGCGCAGCACCTATGATGCCGGTTATTACATTGATGAAGCCAATGGCATTGTTCCCCGATATGCTTATGGAACAAACGAACATGTGCATAATCTGGCTTTTGACAGCCAGTTCAAGGGACATGTTCGGACGGGCCCTCTGAGCCATACTCTCATGTTTGGCTACGATTATATGTGGCAGCAGGCTGGAGAAGTATATACGTCCGGGACTGCACCTGATCTGAATGTGCTGCATCCCGATTATCATATGTTTTTCCCTGATCAGGAAGTGGGTGCCCGTTATAAGGCTGACTCTCACCAGATTGGTGCCTATGGACAGGACGAAATCCACTGGCATGGTCTGGTCCTGAACGGAAGTCTCCGCAATGACTGGTATCGTTCTCACCAGCTTGAGCGTCTTTCCGGATCTGACACGCGTCAGCGTTCCAGTCAGATCACATGGCGCGCTTCTGGACTGTATCATTTCAAATTCGGGCTTTCACCCTACATCAGTTATTCGACATCTTTCCAGCCGCAATCAGGACTCGTTTCCAACGATGGAGGTCGGACTCTGCGTCAGGCTGATCCATCCATCGGGAAACAGCTTGAGGGTGGCTTGAAATATCAGATTCCGGGAACGCAGGTTCTGTTCACGGCAGCCGGCTTCCATATTGAACAGACCAATGTTCTGGTTTCCGTAGGCAGCCTTCCATATAGCACCCAGAGTGGAAAGGTGCATTCTGATGGCTTCGAGTTTGAAGCCCATGCTGATGTATATAAGGGACTGATGGTTACGGCTGCTGTCAGTGTTCAGAAAGTTCATGATGATTCAACAGGGAAACCGTTGATTCAGTCGGGTAAGGGGAATGCTTCCCTTTTTGCATTCTATACAATGCCTTCCGGTCCCCTCAAGGGGCTGGGTTTCGGCGGTGGCATGCGATACACGTCAAAAGCCTATGGTGGAGAAGCGGATTACGGAAGTGCATGGGTTCCGCAATATGCCCTGTTTGACGGGTCGCTTCGCTATGATCTGTCACAGCTTTCGCCCTCTCTGCATGGATGGACGGTTGCTGCGAGTGTGCGCAATCTCTTTGACAAGCACTTTGTGTCCAACTGTCTGGCTTATGCATCTTATGGACAGGCGTTCTGTTATTATGGAGAGCGACGGAATGCGCAGGCCAGTATCGGTTATGCATGGTAACCGGGCGTTTGACAGGCATCAGTTGATCAAAAGACTTTAATTCAAAGCGGATGTCTATGTGCCCGACATAGACATCTGTGAGAGCGTTGGATGTGGTCGATTCAGGCTCTCGCCATTGCGTCAGATGAACAATGCCAAAGCTGTTGTGAACAAGATAGTCGCTGTGCAAGACGGATAAATCCGTGTCTTCAGTTGAATTTACGTCATAGTGACTGTGTCATGATAGGAAGTGGCGGGTAGGGAATATTGTATTTTCCAAACAAGATATTTTCTGTTTTCAGATGAAATGATCGTGGAATATCATGTCGCATCAGTCGTTTAATATTTCTGTCTGAAATATTGTTTTTTCCATCAGCAGTGGATTGATATCCCCAGAACCGGTTCTGCTGCGCGATATTGAGTTTTGCTAACCTCTCTCCGCGCTTCTTGTCATTGGTGACGTCAATCGAACCTTGAGCCGTTATGCTTAGAGTATCGCAGATAACGAAGTTCAGTGCTCGGGTCATCGCTGATCGGTCAGTCAGATTTAACCTCTATTTGTTACCCCTGCATTTTATCAGGCGGTAACGAAGGCCGTCTTGTCGGTCAGCTGATCTGAATAGCTTGTTCAGGATTGTCAGGCAGTATGCTGTTTGCAGTAAATGGGAAGTAAGCTGCGAGCAAGTCGCTTATATTGACAGCGCATCGTAAAATACAAACAGAAAACGGCCCCGAAGGACCGTCTTAACCGTTTAATTTTCTATCGAAAATTGGAGCGGGCGATGGGATTCGAACCCACGACCCCAACCTTGGCAAGGTTGTGCTCTACCCCTGAGCTACGCCCGCATCCGTCGGCGTTGGCGGGTGTATATAATCGGTCTGCGAACTCTGCAAGA
>JAAYUA010000109.1 GCA_012517935.1 Acetobacter sp.
AGTATGCACTGTTGTCGGTGTTGTTCCGCATCCGACTGTTGAAATATTCGCCACATTTCCATTATTGCAGCGTGAACTCAGCAAACCGGGATTGGCTGTGTTTTTATTGCCGATATTGTCTTCATCTGCGCCGTAATGTGTGCTGATGTCCCAGTCAAATCCGAAAAGATCCCGGCCTTTCATGCCGAGCATTGCGGCGTAGTCGTTTTCCTCAATGGTTTCCAGGGGTGAAAATCCATAGGGATAAACTGTCGGTGCAATGGCGGGGGTCCGGTAGTTCTGGATGGCTTCTGCGTGACGGTGTGCGTAGGTAATTTCTCCGTAGAAATTGATTTTATCACCAATGGGTTTTCCAAAATCCATACCAAAATTTTCCCGGGTTTCCTCGGGTGTGCTCATGATATGATTGGAATTGAGGGGAACATTTATCGCATTGGCAACAATGCCATTGTAATAACCGCTTGTATTGGCTCCTGTTGGCCAATATCCCAACAGTCGGTGATCTTTCACACCTTTCGCAACAAAATGGTCTGTATGATAAACTTGGCCACTGAGATGCATATAACCGTCATTGCCGAGCTTGAATCCACCGTCGGCATTGAGCTGGTATTGCCATCCGTCGCCATTATAGGCATTGGCGCCTGTCTGGGCTGACATATTCAGCCCGTGATCCTGCTTTTTGGTGATGATATTGACAACCCCGGCGATAGCGTCCGAGCCATACATCGCAGCAGCGCCGTCTTCCAGAATTTCAATATGATCAATCATATTTTCCGGAATCATACTGAGATCGACGCCGGTTGAACCAAAGCTGGGTCCGGAATTCTGAACGATATTGGCAGTAACGTGACGCCGTTTTCCGTCGATAAGAACAAGCACCTGATTGGGGCTGAGGCCGCGCATACGGATGGATGATGTCAGTGCAGCGGTATCGCTGCCTTTGGCCTGAACATTGATGGAAGCATAAGTGCGGGACAGTGCATCAGCCAGATTCATCTGGCCAGAACGTGTCAGCATCGCAGCCGTGACGACGGAAATTGGCGATGTACTCTGTCTTGCATGACGATGTTCGTCATGTGTGCCAGTGACAATCACGGCTTCATTGCTGTCGGCAGATGCGCGATAGGCCTTCTGTGGTTTCTCTGTTTTTTCCTGTGTTGTCGTCGCTGCTTTTTTAGGTTTTGCAGTATGGTGATGGTTGTTTCCCTTTGTCATGCTTGTCTGGGCTATCGCGCTACCGATATCGCAGGATGCCGCGAGAATTGTAATGGCAAGAAGGTTCTGTCTTAAACTCATCAGCGCGATAAACTCCAGGAATGTTTCACATCCGGAATATGAGATATAATTATTTCTTCATCAATATAATTTCGTAATAGAAATAATATGATAAAAACGATGTCACAGAGAAATTCTCTCTCCGCTCAAAAAATGATTTAATACATTGATATAAATTGTATTTTTAAATTTCAGGGAGGAGGCCTGAAGGCTCTTTTTATTTCTTTCCTCCCTGTTTCGGTGTTTCAGACGTTAAGCGATTCAGGTCCAAAACTGTGTGGAAGCAGTTCTTCGAGTGTTTGTGCGAAAAGTTCCTGACCGTCCTTGGAAACCATGCGTATGGTCAGATTTGGCGTTGCAAATTCTCGTAATTTCTGACGGCAGCCACCGCAAGGTGTGCAGGGAGTGGCGCTGTCGCAACAGACGATGACTTCGGTGATCTTTCTTCCACCGGCTGCGACCATCGCGGAAATGGCTCCGCCTTCAGCGCAGATACCTTCGGGATAAGCTGCATTTTCAACGTTGCATCCGGTGAAGATGCGTCCGTCCTCGCAACGTATGGCGGCACCCACGAGGAAGCGGGAATAGGGCGCATAGGCCCTTTTGCGAATTTCAACGGCCGCCTGGACCATGTCCTGTGAAACGTTCGTGCTCATGGTGAATATCCTTTTTGTTGTGCCGTCAGTCAGACTGATCCTGCGATTTATCCAGACTGTCCAGAATATCTGAAAGAGGTGTTGTAAATTCTCCCGGTTTCAGGGGCTTCGGCTGTGAGGCTGCGGGTGCCCATCCGCTGATCATGGCCAGATGCAGGGGCATTGCGAAATCCCCGTTTTCTTCAAGTTTTGCCATCGTCAGTGGGAACAGGGCAGTGGGGGGAATCCCGGGTTCACGCAGATGCAGGGCACTGGTTTCTCCCGCAGCGCGAAGATCGCGTATCAGGGCCAGACCGGAGCGATAGCGGAGATCAACGATCTCCTGATCAATCACAGGCAAGGCAAATCCAGCGCGTTGCATCAGACCTGCGCAATCTCTCAACATGGGGAAAGGAGAGACGCGGGCGCTGACACCATCCCGCAGGGCGCTTTCGGTTTCGGTCAGGGCGGTTCTCAGCGGTGCCAGAGTTGGCAATACGGGAATGCTGGCAAGGAACAATCCATCCGGTTTGAGAACGTGGCGGATCTGTCTGAGAACGCCAGGAAGATCGTTGGCCCAATGCAGGGAAAGGCTTGCGACGACCAAATCGAAGGAAGAGGGAGCGAAAGGAAGATATTCTTCATCTGCGCAGACCGGTTGTCCGCCTGCTTTCTGAGCCATGCGCAGTGAAAGGTCTGATGAAATGACATTCACGCCCCTTTCCTGCAGGGCCGGAGCGATGCTGCCACGTCCCCCGAGATCAAGCGCCAAAGTGAAAGAGCGGTTTACATCATCCAGTCGATCCAGAAGACGTTGTCCGAGATCTTCAAGAAGATCTGCGACGGAATGGAGGGTGCGGGCTGCGCGATCACGATGCGCACGCACCGTATTCCGGTTAAAAACATACAGGTTTTCTTGGGTGCTGCTCATGCCAACGGCATGGCGCGGAATGGCATGTGGTGCCAAGAGGAAAAATGGAGTTCTGGACGGAGTGTGATATTCACTGCGGGCATGACGCAGTGGTGGGCATAGAGAACAAGCGGATGAATCTCACTGTCGCACGGGCCTTGCTGGATCGGATGCGAGGATTTTGCACGGCCTGGGGTGTGGGAACTCTCGATCTGCTGTTGCCACGCAGTTGCGCCCTTTGTTCTGTTGAAACATATGGCGCCGGACTTGTTTGCAGTGAATGTTTTGCGCGTTTGCGTATGATTGTCGCGCCTTGCTGTGATCGTTGCGGCGTGCCTCTGGCTTCGGCGGCTTTCTCTGGACGGACGTTGCAGTGCGTTTCTTGTGAGCAGCGTCCTCCGGTGTGGGATCGTGCCCGAGCGGCATTTGTCTATGATGACATATCGCGTCAGCTCATTCTTCCATTGAAATATGCTGACAGGACAGAATTGGCTCCAGCTTTGGCGACGATAATGGTGAGGGCAGGGGCTGCTTTATTGTCCGAGACGGATTTGATCGTTCCCGTGCCCGTGCATTGGAGGCGTCGGGTGGAGCGGCGTTACAATCAGGCGGCCTTGCTGTCGCGTTCTGTCGCGCGTCTTTCTGGCGGGACGTTGATGGTCGATGCGTTGCATCGCTCCGCGGCGACGCCGAAGCTTGCACATTTATCTGCGGCGGAGCGTGCGAAGGTCATGGCGGATGCTATTCGTGTCAGCCCGAAGGCTCGTTCTGCGTTGAACGGCAAGAGGGTGTTGCTGATTGATGATGTGCTGACGACGGGCGCAACCGCGAGCGCCTGTGCAACGGTGATGCGAAAATCCGGTGCGATATCCGTGATGGTTCTGGCGGCAGCGCGAACGGAAGCGCCGGAAAGGGAGGATACGGATCGTTTCTGGGAGGAAAATACTCCTGTCAGAAACGATCTTTCAAAAGACGCGCTCAAATAACGAAGTGCGTCGGATATTCTTGGCTGTCAGCGTTTTTTGTTTTTTGTCGGTCGAGAGATTTTGGGCCGGATAACCGCTTTGGGTCTGACTGATGGTGGAGCCGCCACGATATTTTGCGGAGTTTCCAGAACCTTAAGATGCTCTTTGATCGTGGCCTCGATTTTGCGTAGTGCCGCGCGCTCACTGGGATCGCAGAATGTAATTGACCATCCATAACGCCCGGCCCGGCCAGTTCTGCCGATGCGGTGAATATGGGTTTCCGGTGTTGTCGGTGGTGAAAGGCTGATGACCTGCTGGACCTGTGGGATATCCAGTCCACGCGCCATGAGATCTGTAGTGACCAGAATGGAGGCCTTCCCGGAACGGAAGCTTTCCGTGGTCTTGTCCCGTATGGCCTGATCCATGCCTCCATGCAGACTGGCGACAGGCATGCGTCGGCTTTTGAGGAAGTGGAAAAGAGCGTTCGTTTCTTCTCTTGTGGCTGAAAAGACAATGCAGCTCTGGTCTGGGCGTTGCTGCAGAAGGGTCAGCAGGAGGTTCTGTTTTTCGCTGGCTGTGACGAACATGACGCCCTGACGGACGCGCGGCTTGGCGCTGGCTGCATCGTTGATGTCAGTGGCGTTTATTGTGACGGGCTTGATAAGGATTTCATGCAGAACGGGCGCCAGCGTTTCCGGTAGCGTGGCTGTCGTCAGGATGGTTTGTCTTGGATAAGGCAGCAGGTCGAGAATCTGGAGGGTATCGTTCAGGAATTCGGCATCGAGAAGTCGGTCCGCTTCGTCCAGAACAACGTGACTGAAGGCCGGCAGGGGAGAGTTCTTACGATGAAGATAGTCACTCAATCTGCCGGGAGTTGCGACAACAATATCGGCTGCCTGAATATCCTGTTCTGTTGTCGATGGAGTGTCGCCCTGCGCATCATCATTCTGGCCGCCATGGATCAGAACCGCTGATAGGGGAAGATCCTGAAGCAGGGTGTGGGCCGTGCGCCCACTCTGGCGGCAGAGTTCCCGGGTGGGAACCAGCACCAGAATGGCGGACATATCGGGCGTTTCTTCCAGTTGCATGGAGATCAGCGGAAGCAGCGCGGCGGCGGTTTTGCCTGTTCCGGTCGGGGCGATGGCGATAGTGTCCCGGCCGGAGTAGATGGTTTTAAAGCTTTCCTTCTGGAATGCTGTCAGGTCATGAATTCCATTCCGGGACAGATTACGCAGCAGGATGGGGTGCAGCGTAATATTGGTTTTGACGCTGTTGACCTCGTCATGTGTGCTGTGTGCCGGCACGTGGAAACTCCTGCGTAACTTTGACCAATCATTGCAATTCAACGCGGGTCCCGGGGCGGGGCGTCTGCAATCTGGTCATAAACAGGAGAATGCTGGCGTACGGCAAGTCAGATGTAGAGGTAACCTGCATTCTGTGCTGTCGTGCTTCCATATTGTGAGCTGAGTTGGATTGCTGTCCAACTGATGGGATGACCGGCGGCGAGAGGTTCACCTCCAGCCTGTTCGCGTGTTGAACTGCAAAAGTGACGGCGTTCGTTTGCGACTATAGCTTGTGAGCGACGATGTAAAAAACTTCTGCTTACCCCCAGAATTTCGGCTGCTTTTCTTAGAGTCATTCTTTTTTTATTAAGTAATGTAGATAGTTTTTCGTCCATTTCTGCGGACCATGTGATTTTTTTCGGCATTTTAATTCTTGTTCTCAGTTTAATTTCAGAACTGCTCGGCATTATTCGGAGATCTGAAAAAAACGAAAGCGGGTACGTTAACGATAAATTAACGATAAAAGAGGTCTTGCTGAAGAAAGTGGTTAAAAATGAGATATTTCACAAATTATGAGACGGAATTCATATCGCGAGATCCACGATTCTAAAAAAAGTCGTGATCTCTCTTAAACAATACTATGTCGTATGTGATGTCAGTCAGTCTCATGCAGTTATACCCATTTGAAATTGCAGGAGATATTGAATCCGTCGTTTTAGAATCGGTTGTGAATCGCGTTTGCCTGTGTGGGCACAAAAAAGCCGGACCAAAAGTCCGGCTGTGTCATGATGCGGAGATAAGGCTTTTTTCAGGCAATCAGAAAAACAGGCCCGCCATAAAAGCGCACGCGATCAGTAGCCCGATATTGCGATTGTCGCGGAATTGCCGAAGGCATAGGGCTGGATCGTGGGGATTGACCTGCATTGCCTGTCTGATCAGCAGATAGGCGGCGGGCAGCAAGGCAACATAGAACAGAACGCCGATATGGGCCTGAAATCCGGCGAACACCAGCAATATGCAGGTCAGCAGATAGCAGGTCATGATGAATGCGGAGGGGCGTGCAGCCATCAGGCGCGATGTTGATTTCACACCGATACGCGCATCGTCTTCCATGTCCTGAAAGCCGTAGATGGTATCGAAGCCCAGCTGCCAGATGATTGTTGCCGCGTATAGAGTCATAAGTGGGAAGTCGACGCGGTTGGATGCAGCGGCATATCCCAAAGGTGCACCGAAGCCAAAAGTGAATCCCATGACCAGTTGAGGCCACCAGGTGAATCTTTTGGCCAAGGGATAAAGTGCGACCAGAATCAGGGACGATGCGCCGAGGATCTGTGCGGTTCTGTTAAGCTGAAGCAGAATAAGAAAGCCGCACAGCAGAAGTGCGAGAAGAAAAAGAGCCGCCTGTTTCATGCTGATTGTACCGGCAGCCAGAGGCCGTCCTGCTGTCCGGGAAACCATGCGGTCAATGTCTCTGTCCCACATGTCATTCACGACACATCCGGCGGACCGCATGATCAGGCTGCCAAGAGCGAAAAGGAACAGAAGGAAAATCCGGAAAGGCAGAGGGATACCTTGAGGGAGCAGGATCCCCCATGCGCCGGGGAGAAACAGGAGCCAGGTCCCTATTGGACGATCAAGGCGTGCCAGCAGGGCATAGGGGCGCATTGCAGATGGAAGTCTGCTGATCCAGCCATTTAGTGCAATATCGGTATGTGGCGATGTGCCGGCAGCCAAAATGAATATCCCCCTTCAGGAATGTCGGGTCGGGAGAGATTGAGGGTCCCGAAATGTCTGATCTCATTATCAATATGGAAGGCTGTGCGCGACTGTCTACACTCACGGTTGCTACACTTCATTCAGCATGAGAAAAGACCAACCCGGACAGATTGGGTCCGGGTCACCCGGATCGTAAGGAAGTCATGAGTCTGCACACACTGCCCCGTCTTTTCGTAGCCCGTGATGGTGCTGCCTTTGCGGATGACATGGATATCCAGATGGCGGACGGACAGGCGCGTTATCTTGGTGGCGTTCTCCGCCGCGAGGTTGGAGATGAAGTTCGGCTGTTCAATGATGATGACGGGGAATGGCTGGCGAAAATTTCCGAAATCCGCAAGGATCGTGGAAGTTTTCGATTGCAGCAGAATTTGCGTCCTTCGGCTGCGGAGAAAGGGCCGGTTCTGGTTTTTGCACTTTTGAAGCGCGATGCGACGGATCTGGTGATCCGGATGGGAACAGAACTGGGTGTCTCGAGATTCGTCCCGGTTATTACTGAACGGACGGTTATCCCGCGTGCAAACGGTGAACGCCTGCGTACCATTGCTGTTGAAGCAGCCGAGCAGTCGGAACGTTTGACGGTGCCTCTTGTTGAAGAGCCCGTTCGTTTGAAA
>JAAYUA010000012.1 GCA_012517935.1 Acetobacter sp.
AGAAAGGGCATTTCCGCAGCCCGCGAAAACTTCACTTCCGTTCCTGCGCAGCCCGGTAAAGACCTGATTTTACCGAGAATCTCTTCAATGGCGCTGTCAGATCCCGCAATCGTCCCGTTAATTCCTTCCGGGGCGATCAGCAAAATCCCATGGATGCCAAGCGCATCACAGGCTGTCTGCAAACTGTCGCGAATTGCCGCCACATCCTGAAAAGAAGTGAAATGGTAAAGCGCGGCGACACAAAAAGGGAGATTATCTGATGACATGCTCACGCATGAGCAAATTTCAGGTCCATGCACAAGCATTAATTCATCAAGGACAAAAGCAGTCCGACATTATGAAAGTCTCGCCTGTTCTTCAGACAACAGACACGAGCAGCACGTCAGGCAGCCACAAAATATTCCTCAACCAACCCGGAGACGCCCTGAAAGCGTTCTCTCGGTCGATCCCTCACCATTCATCGTCAGAATAGCACCTCAACCTGCCTCAGACATGCTTTGTCACATATATGATACTTTTCTTTTCACGCCACCTCCGTTAATCGCAATTAATAATAATTATCATTAAAAGGTGGTCCGTATGCCCTTGCCATCCATAAAGCGTTACAGAATTGCATTGCTACTGACCTCCAGTTTCTGTTTTTCAAATGAAATTCTCTCGGCGCATGCAGCGGAAGTTTCCATAAGAAACGAACCCGAGAAAAAAATATCAACGCATCATATGAATCATAAAAAACATAAGAAAACCGAAAAAGATATTTCCAAAAAAACTGATAAATCTCATGAACATATCGAAGTTCGTTCACAAAGATGGGACAAAGGCAGCTACACCGCCCACGAAAGCAGTACAGCCACAGGGCTGCGTCTGAGTCTGCGTGAAACCCCGCAGACAGTCACAGTCGTAACAAGACAGATCATGGATGATCAGCAGATCAATAGCCTTGACGATGTTCTGAATATGACTCCCGGAGTTACGTCGCAAAAAAGCGACAATGCAGGAAGAACCACCTATCGCGCGCGTGGCTTCAACATCACGAATTACAAAATTGATGGCATGCAAATCGACGGAACAACCAGCTTTGGCGGGGTTGGCGCTTCCATGAACATGGATCTTTACGAAAATGTTCAAATCATCCGGGGAGCAAATGGTCTGTTGGGAGGCACGGGAGATCCATCTGCCACCATATATCTCCAGCGCAAATCACCGGAAAAATATTTTGCAGCAAATGGCATGCTCCGTCTTGGCAACTGGAACGAACATCATGTGATGGCTGATCTGAATACACCTTTGAATAAAAAAGGAACGATCAGAAGTAGGTATGTTTTCTCATGGGATGATACAGACACATTCAGGGTAAGGGAGCACGTCAATCGCCTGGGTGCTCTTGCCAATTTTACGGCTGACATTTCAACAAATGATACGCTTAATTTCGGTTTTCAGTATGAAAGAAATCGTACCAATGGAGCTTCCTGGGGCACAAACGTGCCCATATGGTATGCTGATGGCACAGTGGCGAACCTTCCACGAAAAACCAACCCTGCTGCCGACTGGAGCGTATCCACCCGCGATCAATACACAGCTTTCGCAAATTATGATCATAATTTCGGTGCCGGATGGCACCTCAATGTCGGTTATATGCGGACGCAAGGTAGCTCCTATAGCAATCTCGGCGTAGCGAAAATCAACAATGCTGCAAGAAATGTCGGAGGCTATGCCGGTTTCTGGAATCAGGACGGAACTGGAGCCTATCTGAATGCCCTGCATTCGGAATATGAAGACGCCCGCGATAACGCAGACGTCCATATCTCTGGTCCATTCCACCTTTTTGGTCATGAACATCAGCTTGCATTCGGATTTAATGGCTACAATGACAAACTGACACAATATACATTCAGTAATGCTCTGGGAAATTGTAATATCGCAGGTGTCACCCCCTATTCAGGATGCCAATATCGTGCAGCAGGCCTTCCAATCGATAATTGGCAGACATGGGACGGTTCGTATCCCAATTTTTCAACATATCGCACACATGCACGAGAGGTTGATATCACCCGGAACTACGGCGCTTATGCATCCGGGCGTTTCATACTGACAAAAGGCCTGTCCCTGATTCTTGGTGGACGTGTCAGCACATATGAAGCCTATAGCGGCACATATGATAAGCAAAACCACTATTCTGGCTCAACAGGCACCGGACGACAGAATGGAGTTCTGACACCATATGCCGGAATGGTTTATGATTTCACAAAAACACTGTCTGTCTATGGAAGCTACACAAACGTTTTCACCCCGCAATCCAACCTGCGAGATGAAAATAACAAGCCTCTCGATCCGGTCATGGGAAAAAGTTACGAAACAGGACTGAAGGGATCATTTTTCAAGGAGCGTCTGAATACCTCTCTGGCATTTTATCTGAACAAACAAAGCAATGTCGCCGAAGCAACCGGTGAAAACAATACACTCACAGGTGAATCAATATATCGGTCGATAAACGGCGTAAAAACCGAAGGTATTGATTTTGATGCTTCCGGAGAAATCCTGCCCGGATGGAATATCTTCTTTGGATACAGCTATCTCCATGAAAAAGGACTCAGCTATCGACAGGATCCACATCATCTTGTGCGCCTGACGACAAGCTATACCTTCCCCGGTGCCCTCAAGCATCTGACAATCGGTGGCGGCATATCGAGCCAGACCAGCACCTACTGGTCAACCAATCCCGGACGCCCTCTTGGGAATGGAAAATATGACAATTCAAATCTGAAAGTCGGTGGCTATACACTCATCAATCTCATGGCGAAATACCGCGTCATGAATTGGCTTGATATTACAGGAAATATTACAAACCTCACAGACAAGGGATACGTGCAACAGGCCGGATTCTATGATGGCATGATTTATGGTCAGCCACGGACGTTTAATTTCACCATCCGCGGACATTATTGAAAAAACGTCGCTATCGATGGATGCTGGGAAAGGAGGAAGAATAACGTCTTCCTCATCCCCAAGCAGAACATGACGGTTTTCGAATCAGCTTCAGACCGCAGGATTGAAATCAGAACACGCAAGACATACTGCGCTGTCAGAGCATACCGCCACATCTTCGATATTCATCATTCTCTCAGAGAAAATCGAGAGAATGATCGATAATGACAAGAAACATGGTTTTCATAAAAACAGGGGGAGGAAAAACTTCCTCCCCCTGCCATCAGTCGATACAGAAACCAGAATTTCGTGATCAGAAGGAAGACGAAACCGTCACGATCGCGCTGAATGGAGGCTGCAGATAATAAGACGGGCTGGAACCCGAAATCGTGCTGCCATAAATGCCCTTCGCATTATTCGCATTCGTCTGAGTGCTGTAAACTCCGTTACGCAGCTTTGCATTGGTCATGTTGGTCATGTTCAGCTGAATCTGAGGAGCTTTCAGGAAGCCAAACCCGTGGAAACGATAACCAAGATTAACAGAGTTGTTAATGTAACCCGGGATCGAGTTATCATTCATGAATGTTGAATACTGCTTGCCGATATATTTCAGGTTAGCAGAGATAAACCACCGTCCCGTATCGTAATCAAGGCCGAGGCCAGCCATATATTTCGGCGCGCGTACGGCGTTTTTGCCTTTGGTCGGCAGGTAGTCGTTAATGGTCTGTCCGTTAAGCGTTCCTGTCGCAGCAATGTTGTTATCAATGCTGGTGTGCAGATATTCAAACGAGACATACGGACGCAAACCACCCAGAAGCGGCTTTGCCGATGCCACCTGAACGTCAACGCCGCGTGACGTCTGTCCGCCCGCGTTGATGGTCGTGGAATAGGATGCCCCGTTTGTTCCGTTATAGTAGTTCTGGGAAATCTGACGATTTGTGAAGTTATAGTTGAAGAGCGATACGCTCGCTGCGATCCACTTGTCGTGATATCTGTAGCCAATTTCTTCAGAAATCGAATATTCAGGCTTCGAAGATCCACCAATCTGGGTCTGCTTGCCAGATGTGTTGTAGTAATCGACCAGAGACGTATTGCTGGGGACGCGGAAATTCGTCGCACCATTGACGTAAATCTGATGATGTTCATTGAACTGCCAGCTGATGCCAATCTGCGGCAATGGCTCGGCTGTGTGCAGGTTGCGATTGTAGTTGGTGCCCGGCGTATAATCATATGTCCGGCGTGTGACCATGGCTTCCTTGAAACCAACATCGATCCGCAGACGATCATTGAAATATTTCATTGTGTCACCAATGAAAATCATATTGACCTGCGTCAGCGTCAGGAAGTCACGCGCCCTGTAAGGCTGACCATCGGACGTCGTGAGGATGTTTTTGGTTCCCCAGATATCCAGAGGCTTGCCGGTT
Source organism: Acetobacter sp. (assembly GCA_012517935.1). Taxonomy (GTDB): domain Bacteria; phylum Pseudomonadota; class Alphaproteobacteria; order Acetobacterales; family Acetobacteraceae; genus Acetobacter. Next base: position 4,350 of record JAAYUA010000012.1, read on the forward strand.
GCCTGATCGATTTGTCCATAAGGAGAATATTGATCAAGATTGGAATATTCGTACCACCAACCCAACGTCAGGTGATGATGCTTGTTCGGATCGTAGTCCAGCTTGATCGTGTTGCCGGTACGATACTGTTCCTGGTTGGAAGGAGAAAGAACGTAGGCCTGACTGCCGCCAAGATCGACATTTTCTTTCTGATTGCCCATCCAGGTCTGTCCCTGAGTCAGGCTGCTCGCACCCGCGCCGTTTCCGACACCATACCAGAAATAAAGGGTATCATCGAGCTTCAGCTTCGGCGTGATAACAATATGTGTCGGCAAAACCGAAATCAGATTCTGGAATGGATTGACGTGAAGCTTGTAATAAGCGGTCGTCGGCTGTCCTGTTTTCGGATCAATCCAATCAGCTGCGTAATTCGTGCTGTAACCCGTTGTCCGATACTGGGAAAGATTCGGGTTCACCATAAAATCATTGATCTGATGGTTATATGAAACCGTCAGACCGGTATGACTTCCATTTGCGAAGTCCTTGACCATTTTGAAATCGTAGTGGAATTTTTCAAATCCACCGGGTCCACGCCAGACATTGCCATCGGTATGGCTGAATGCAAACATCGCACGAACGCCGGAATTGCCGATATCGCCTGAATTCAGACGCATGAACTGACGATGCGTATCAAAAGAACCGAAGGAAATATCGATCAGTCCGCCAGCCTTGTGCGAAGGATTGCTCATGATCGCGCTGTTCAGGCCGCCGGACGCATTGACTGTCGGGCTGTCCAGATTAACCGATCCTGGCTCCAGAGAAACAGATTCCAGATCCTCGGCTTCAAGCACTTCGTTCGCGTAGAACTGACCACCGCCAATATCGTTCAGAGGCATCCCATCCAGAAGCCATCCGATCTGCGTCTGATCCATGCCGCGCACGGTCATCATGCCGGAATAGACACCAAATGGATCCGCATTTGAAACGTTCGCACTTGGCATCAGCATCATCAGCTGCTGAATATTTGTTGTCGGTGACTGCTTGGCAATGAATTCCCGACTGACCGTCTGAACCGCCTTTGGCGCGGTTTCCAGCGCCAGAAGACCACCGCCCGGAGTCCGTGAGCGCGAGCTACGGCCTGTTACAGCCACCTCTTCTGCCTGCTTTGCCTCAACATGTGCCGGCGCCATTGGCTTCGGCGCTGCGGTCGAAACGATTGGTTTTGCTACCTCAGAAGCATGTTTGTGCGTCGCAGTGCGATGTGTCGCAGCATCCGCCGCAGCAGCCGTAAGACCGGCCAATGCTGTAGAGGTCAGGAGAAGTCCGAAACATGATCGGTGCAACATGGATATGAGGAATCCTGACTAAGTGGGTGGTCGCCACTCTTTAGGATGTTGCATTCTCGTAACTCAATTTGAATCTACACATTCGGTCAGGTTTCACTGCGAAACCGCAAAGCCTGTATCTTTTCTGCAACATAGGAGATATGCGTTTGTGACATAAAAAAATGTCCCGAAATCCATTTAATGCTTTGATATGAAATGATTTTCCTAAAAACCACAAAACCATACGTCATGTTGTTTGTGATAATTTTGTGACAATTATCAAAGTAACCCGCAAATCAAACGCAGCAAATTATCATTCCGGTTAAGAAAAAATTAAACCACCAATAGTAATTGGTAAGGAAAATTATGTATTTGAAAGATTTAAACGAATTTTTCGTATTTATATTGTTTTATAAAATCAGTATTTTTAGTTAAATTTTTTATTTTTCGTTAATAAATACAAAAATAAACGAAAATAAAAATCAATTATTCATAAAAATATAGTTTGAATGATTTTTATTTCTCTAAAAACCATTCACTTACCCACAAACGCTACACCACCCCTTCCTCCGGAACGTCACACATAACGTTCCGAAAGAAAGAGAAACCAGCTATCAGTCAGCGGCCAGCGCCATTGTCCGACCCGCCATGATCGTGGTGACATGGTCTTCAAGCGCATCAGTGACCTGATCAGCTTGGTTTGCAAAAATATGATCAGCGCCAGGGAAGATACGATAATCAACCTGAACGTTCTTCTGCGTGTTGAGCTTGTCGACCAGCTTGCGGATCGCCGGCTCCGGAGCCAGATCGTCTTTGCCTCCGGCAATCATCAGACCACCACAGGGACACGGCGCAAGAAAGCCGAAATCATAATGTGCGGCAGGTGGCGCAACGCTGATCCAGCCCGTCACTTCCGGACGACGCATCAACAACTGCATGCCAACGAATGCACCAAAGGAATAGCCGGAAATCCAGAGCGCACCCGCATTCGGGTTCACCATCTGCATCCAGTCAAGAGCAGCGGCAGCATCAGAAATCTCACCAATACCACCGTCATATTTGCCCTGCGAACGACCAACACCGCGCGAATTATACCGCATGACCGAAAAGCCCATCTTCTCGAACGAGCGATACATGGCATAGGTGATGCGGTTGTTCATGGTTCCGCCATGCAGCGGATGCGGATGCAGCACGAGCGCCAGAGGTGCGCCGGGCTCAGGTGAATGGTGGTAACGTCCTTCAAGGCGGCCATCAGGGCCGGCGAACATAACCTCTGGCATTACAGTTCCGCAATTCTGGGCTGTCACTCCATGGGCACGGTGACAGCACGTGTTCATCAAGTAACCCGGCGCGGGACATTGCCTTGTCAGGCGCCGGAGGGAAATTGGGTGACGAAGAAGCTGGGCATCCCGTCGCAATAAATAAAGACTGAAGCATCCGCCCTCAGGTCACCCCTGAAAGCAGACATCAGACAGCGGCCTATATGAAACTTTTCCGGACACATCTGACGTGCGTAATCCACAGAGGAGGATTGCAGCATTATTTGTCAGTCACGGCCCCCCATTCCTTTCCTTTCGGGAAGGAGCGGATATTCCACAGAAACAGCCGGCCTGGTGAAAAGCTCCACCAACATGACTTCCCCTGTAAGTTCCCGTGCCCCCTGCCACAATCAATCTGGCGAAGCAGGGAATGTCTGGCCCGGTTGTCCCGGGATATAGCGATTCGCTCACGGGAAAAGCCACATAAATCGTCAATCTTAAAAGTAATTTATATTCTGCCTGCCAAAAAACTGGCAGATATCAGGCTTCCTCAATCGCTTTTCATGTGCTTCCCGTGATCTATTTCGACGCTAACGCCACCGAACCTCTCCGCCCCCAGGCACGTGATGCCATGCTTCAGGCAGCCACGCTGTGCGGCAATCCGTCATCCGTCCATCAGGCCGGACGACAAGCCAGAAAACTGCTGGATGATGCCCGCAAACGTATCGCCAGACATTTCGATGCAGAAGACGACAACTGCGTTTTCACCTCCGGCGGAACAGAAGCCTGCGCCCTCGCCATTCACGGCCTGCAACAGGAAAACGGACCTCGCCGAGTCATCATCGGTGCGACCGAGCATGATGCCGTCCGGCAGGCATGCGCGGAAACAACCATTCTGCCCGTCGATGCCAATGGGCAGATCAATCCAGCTGATCTGGAAAGAACACTCGCGGAAGATCAAAGCCCGGCACTGGTCTGCCTGATGCTGGCGAATAACGAGACTGGCGTTCTGCACCCCGTGGCCGAAGCAGGCCGTATCTGCGCACAATATGGCGCCCTGCTCCATATAGATGCCGTGCAGGCCGCAGGACGCGTTCCGGTCAGCGTGACCTCCCCCGGCGTAACCAGTCTGGCGATCTCAGGTCATAAATTTGGAGGCCCGAAAGGAGCCGGAGCCTTGCTGCTTGCAGGGGGAGGAGCCCGACAGCTCGCCCCACTTTTTGCAGGTGGCGGACAGGAACGCGGCCGCCGTGGAGGAACACCCGCACTACCAGCCATTTATGCGATGGCCGCAGCTCTTGATGCAGCCATCGCCGATCAGGAACAGCGCACGCAGCAGCAAACGCGCTTCCGGGACAGGATTGATGCTGCGGCAAAAGCCTCAGGAAGTGTCGTCATCGGGGAAAACAGCCCGCGCCTGCCAAACACCACCAGTCTGGCAACACCCGGCATCCGTGCAGAAGCACGGCTGATCACGATGGATATGGCCGGAATCTGTATCTCATCAGGTTCGGCCTGTTCCTCAGGCAAGATTGGCCGCCGGTCTCATGTTCTGGAAGCCATGAACACGGGGGAACTGGCCGATTGCACCGTCCGTGTCTCCCTGCCCTGGAATGTCACTGAAGATGAGGTGACGCAATTCATCTCCATATGGGCACGCCCAGCCCGTTAAAACGAGCAGCAAACCTGATGTCATCGGCGTTCGACGTGACATCAGGTTCCGGGCATGCGCCGACTTACGGTGAACCGTAAAGAATCGTCAGCTTGGCTTCCCCCAGACGATGCTGGTTGAGCATGAACCCGACAAGCGCGGGGGAACTGTCAACCGCCACATCCAGACGATCCGTATCCAGCGCCGTCAACGTCACGACATAACGATGGACATGCCCCGGAGGAGGGGCAGCACCGCCATAACCCGGCACGCCGAAATCAGTCCTCACCTGAAGCGCACCCTCAGGCAAACCACCCTTCCCCGAACCCGCCCCCTCAGGAAGTGTGGAAACGGAAGCAGGAATATTGACGACAACCCAGTGCCACCAGCCTGATCCGGTCGGTGCATCCGGGTCGAAAATGGTCAGGACAAAGCTTTTTGTGCCCGCAGGAGCCCCATGCCAGTGGAGAGCGGGAGAAAGATTTTTCCCGCTCTGCCCCATCCCGGCATAGACCTGTTCCTGACGCATGGTCGCCCCGTTGACATAGTCAGGGCTGCTCAGGACAAAAGCCATGATTCAGCTATCCTGCCAGTTAATGCTGATCAGCCAGAACTCCTCGGACGTCAGGGTCACGCCATTGCTGTTCGGAGATTCTGCCGCGGCAGAAGCCAGCGCCGCAATGCGCTCGATCATGATGAGCTTGCGCTGATGGGCTTCGGAAGTCTCCTTGGTGGCTTTCAGAACACTCAGGGACGTATTGGCTGCCTTGGCAACCCGGACAGCGTCCAGAAGGGCATAGGACATGGATTTTTCCTTATTCTGATGGTCGATCACTCTGCTGTCGGCAAGACCGATGCAGTCAGCCTTTCAAGAAATGGCCCCTGGCAATGCGTCCGGCAAGTCGTTCAGACAAATCCCTGACCTGCCAGCTCCAAACAGGCCTCCTCCAGAGTGGCGGGAGACCAGTGTGGTGTGTTCTTGTCGATCACGCGTGCACGAATACCTTCCGCGAAGTCAGGGCGATCAAGACAAAGACGAACCAGCTTCGTTTCCTCACGCAATGCCTCATCAAGAGATGTATAGCCCCGGGCATGTCGCCATGACCAAGCACTAATGCCCGTGGCCCATGGGCAGGCCGCATCCAGCAAGGCGAGGTCTTCACGTGCCCAGTCCGCATCCGTGGCGCACAGACGCTCACGGATACGCTCGACGTCGATCCCCTCCCACACAGCCGAAATCTCTTCATCATGAGGAAGTGGCGGAATATTGTCAGGATGCAGACGCGCAATATCACTGGGGGAACAGGTCTCCAGTTCAAGCAACAGATCCGGCAGATCGGCAGAAGAGACGCAAACATCAGCCAGACCCATGCTGACCGCCTCCGCTCCATGAATACGCCGCCCCGTCACGGCGCAACGCAAACCATGCCGCCCCGGCGCACGCGCCAGCAACCACGATCCACCGGCATCAGGCGTCAGACCAATCGCCGTTTCCGGCATGGCCAGAACAGAGCGCTCGGTGACCACACGGAAAGCCGCATGAGCGCCGATGCCGATGCCACCCCCCATGGTAATGCCGTCCATGATAGTGATGACCGGTTTGGGACACATGCTGATCCGTAACATGGTGGAATAAGCAATGCTCATCTCCGCACACGCAGCGCCAGCTCCTTCTCTCAGGAGCACCTCCCTGATGTGACGAATATCTCCCCCTGCACAGAATGCCCGTGAAGAGCCCGAATGCAGCAGAATGGCGCTGACACTGTCATCCTGACAGAAATCTTCCAGCGCATTATCGATCTCCCGGGCCATGGTCGGGTCGACCGCGTTCAGGCGCTTCGGTTTATTAAGCGTGACGCAACCCAGATGCCCGCGACGTTCCTTGATGACCGCAGCCGTGTCGTTGATATTTTCCGAATTTTGCATTGAGGACTTAAATCCTTTTTCTTTTTGTTATCTCCGGGAAAATAACACCGGACAGCGCAAGAACAACCACACGACTGCTATCATCTCTGTTCGCATGGAATCTGCGCTTCACCGCGGAGCATTCACCAGACAGACCTCACATACCGTCACGGCCCACGCTGCCAGCTCTTATAAACGAATTCGAGACTGTAACCGTCAGGATCACGGACCTGTGCAGCATAATATCGTGGATCATAGTGAAGCTGCGGACCCGGCGGGTGAATGCTTGCCGCACCGGCAACCAAGGCAGCCTCATAAGTCGCATCCACCATTGAGATGGAGTCCGCAACAAAACCGACATGAACCGCCCCAGCCGCAGGCGCTCCCTGCTTCAGCCAGAAAAACATGCGTCCTCCAGCTCCAAAACCCTTGAGATCGGGATGGTGATCCGGGCCATTTTTGCCATCATAATCAAGGCGGCGCGTGATCCCGAGAAGAGGAAGAACAGCTTCATAGAAGGCTATCGAACGCTCAACATCACTCACGGTCAGAAAAATATGATCAAGCATCGAGAACTCTCATGAAAATTCAGGCAAAACGTCATTCAGCCTCCATAATATCCGACATCGGAAATGAAAGCCCGCGCTGCCACGGACCATACAAACAGCACGAATGACAATAAAAAAGAACATGGCAAAATTTTAGACAGTGGAAGTCTTTTTAAAAATACTGTTCTAAATCCGGCGCAGGGTCCATCAGAAGATGGACACATCTGAACACAAGATATTCCTGCACCCGATCATGCTGTCTTCATTTCTTCTTGCTGAGCGCACACGCCTCGCTCTCTGGCTTCCCGTCGGACTCGCTGCCGGAATTCTGCTGTATTTTCTACCTTTTCACGAGCCATCCCTCTTGCCAGCACTTATCGGGATCACTCTGGCACTCTGTTTTCTCACCTTTCCCGGCTGCTATAATCCCGTCATCCGCGTCCTTGCCTGCGGTTGCCTGACGATTTCTCTCGGATATGCCGCAATGTGGACCCAGACACACCGGCAACCACCAATGCCCGAACTCCCCCGCCGGACTGTCGTGGCAAATGGCCGCGTCCACGCCATCGAAACGCTACCTCAAAATCCCGCGGATCATATCGCCCGACGCCGTATCACACTTGCTGACACCGTATTCGACATGCCGCAGACCGAAGGTATGAAACCGTTACAAAGATTTCTGACAATACGTTTACAGGAAAAGGATGTAACAGAACTCTCTCCGGGCGATCAGATTCATTTGCCAGTCCTGTTGCAAGCACCTCTCTTTCCTTCCCTACCAGGCGGACAGGATCGACAGCGCGATGCATGGTTCAACAATATTGCCGGCAGTGGCCGCGCATCCGGAGCAGTTTCCGTCGATCATCACGCACCGTCATCCATCTTCCGGATCGAACGGCTTCGGAACTATATCGCCAACCAGTTCATGGCCACATTGCCTCAGGATGAAGGCGCCATTGCCGCCACGCTTTTCGCCGGAAAGACAGCCGCCATCACTCCTGAAGACAGGTCCGCGTTTTCAGCTTCGGGCCTGTCCCATCTTCTGGCGGTCGCCGGTCTTCATCTCGGCATGATCATGGGGCTGACCATGGCAGTGACACGTCTTCTGCTTGCAATGTGGACATATGCAGCTCTTCGCTGGCCCTGCCGGGAGATTTCTGCTCTGACAGCCCTGTGTGTCGGTGGAGTCTATGTGCTGCTGACCGGAATGCATCTTCCCGCATTGCGAAGTCTGGCCATGGCTGCCTTCGCAGTGCTGGCCCTGATCGTCGGCAGGCGCGTCATATCCATGCGCGGACTGGCACTGGCCGCTGCAATACTTCTGCTGACCGGCCCTTATGATCTGCTCGGTGCATCGTTCCAGATGTCTTTCATGGCGGTCATGGCTCTGATCGCCGGTTATGAGGTGCTGCGTCGTCCCTTGAGCCGCATTCGCGGAGAAGGCGAATGGTACCGGCAATTCGCCTCACATGCCTGCACTCTTGCCATGACCAGCATTCTGGCTGGTCTGGCAACATTGCCGGTGGCTCTGGTCCATTTCGGGCAGATACAGCCCTTCTTCGTTCTGGCGAATATGGTTGCCGTTCCTCTCACAACGTTCTGGATCATGCCCGCGGGCCTGCTGTCGCTCATCCTGATGCCGCTACATCTGGCAATCTGGCCAATTACCATCATGGGCTATGGCATTGGCCTGGTCCTGTCCCTCGCCCGCGAGGTGGCTTCATGGCCATATGCATCGATCCCGGTAACGCCCTTGCCTGTATGGGGACAAATCCTTTTTTTTCTCGGCATGTGCTGGCTCTGTCTATGGCAACAGTCATGGCGCCTGCTCGGGATTATTCCATTGTTGGCAGGTCTTCTGTCGCCCTGTTTCGTCAATCAGCCAAACATTCTCATGTCACCCGATGGTGACGTCATTGCCATTCGCACCCGTTCAGCACTCCTGACATACGGAAAAGGACGCAATTCATGGGTTGAAGAAGCTGACTGGTCACAAGCCATGGCTCTTCCAGCGCTGTCTCTGACGCAGTATTCCAATCTTGAAAAAAACCTATTCTGCGATCCTCAGGAACACCCTGAAGTATGCACACTCACCATCAATAACCGGAAAGTTCTTATCGGACTTCGGCTGCCCGCACATCCTAAGAGTTCGCTTGATCCATGCACCGATGCCGCACTTGCCATCCTTGCCTTTCCTGCAAATCAACACTGCCCGGGATCTGAAAATGTGATTGATCGTTTCACAGTCTGGCGAGAGGGTTCAATCGCCATTTGGCTTGATTCCCACAAGATAAAACAGATATCAGGACGGGCATGGTCCGGAAACAGACGCTGGATTTTGCGGCCCGGCAAACATGGGACGCCATTACTGAGAATGGCAAATTCCGAATAGAGTTGGTGGATCGCTTTTCTAAAATTTCGATATACAACTATCTGATCAGAAATGAATCTGAATGATTTCAGAAGGTTGTAGCTCCTATTTGTATTAATTATTTTTATTTTTTATTTCTTTGATTTTTACGTATGCCAAATAAATTAAAGAAAATACAATTATTGGAGCGGATAAAACTACAGAATAAAATATCATCACATATTTCCAATTTACTAAATATATTTATAAAATTACCATTTTTATATTCATTCTGTTAATTTATTCCATGAATTAACAAAACAACAATTCTCATTTTGTTCTTTTTTTGATTTCCTCAGCCTTTGCACATATCAAATAAACTAAAGCCATTGAAATAGGGGGTATAACACCCGCAATAGCATACGAAACCAACATGAGATTTTCTCTGTTTTTAAACACTATGTGATGAATCAAATATAAGACATTTGATAATTATCTGCAATAAAATTTTTACTTGCATAGTGAGAATTCAAACTATGCAGAAATGCGCACCCTTGAATTTCAAAAAGGACTGCCAGAGCGCAGTAGCTTGAGGCGTGTACTTTCAGTTGATCTATGATGTTTTCTCTACTGTTTTCGAAGTGAGGGCGAACTGTGAATGCGTCGATATGGTCTGAGCAGCAGTCAGTGGAAGCGGATAAAGAATATTCTTCCGAGTCGTGAAGGTCATGTTGGTGGGACAGCTGCTGATAACCGTCTGCTTGTCGAAGCCACGCTGCATCGTTACGGTCAGGTATTCCATGGTGCAATCCTCCTACCCGCTTTGGTGACAGGAAAAACGCCCATCTTGCTGTTACAGCGCTGATGAGAAAGTGGCGTGATCGAACAGATTTCTCGTCATCTGGTGGCAGATCGCGACAATGAATACATGATGATCGACAGCACGGCAGTCCAACCTCACCAGCATAGTGCAGGTGCCCGCGGACGGATCAGGCAGCGAGCTCTTCCGTGGCGGACTGACGACGAAGATCCACCCCATTGTCGATACTGTGCGAAAGCTCTG